>NZ_JAYFSK010000017.1:0-48099 GCF_041464035.1 Acinetobacter sp. AL9
ACTTGAGAGGGAATTATACAAAACCTGTTTTATGGTCAAGATCATATTTTGCAGGGTCTTGTGGTGGTGCGCCTTTGGAAATAATCAAACAATATATTCAGAATCAACAAGGTTGAAATTTGTGAAACTCACCTCCACCCTGACTGACGGGTGGAGTCCTCTTTCACTTGGAGATAGAAAAATTTACAGCACTTCTTCCACCTGCAAAGTGTGGTAATAAATTTGATTACGTCCCAACTGTTTCGCACGGTACAAGGCTTGGTCTGCACGTTGTAAGAAATCGCTTTTAAAAATGTCCGCCTCACCTTTATAGACGGTAAAGCCCAAACTGATGGTGACATTACTGTCAACCAAAGATTGACTATGTGGAATCGCTAAACGCTCAACCGCTTTAAAAATATTGGAAGCCACAGCATACGCACCATGCGCATCGGTTTCTGGCAATAACACCACAAATTCTTCACCACCATAACGCGCAACAAAATCCATGTGACGAATTGAGTCTTTAATGGATTTGGCAATCGCTGAAATGACTTCATCTCCCTTTTGATGCCCATAATGATCGTTATATTTTTTAAAAAAATCGACATCGATAAAGAGTAAAGACAATGGCACTTCATCATGCCGTGCCTGTTCGAAATAGCTGTCCAGCATTTCATCAAAAGTACGTCTGTTGGATACTTTAGTCAGCGCGTCATGCTGACTTAAATGCAACAATTCTTCAGCATGAATACGGTTAATTTTTTCACTAAGTCGGGCTTGGTGCATGACCAAAAAAATCATCCGCTCACGGGTACACAGCATTTTACTGATTAAAAAACCCACTACCGTACTGCCAACCAACACCCGCCCCATCACCATCACATCAATTGGAATATACAAGGTTAATAGCATAATCATGGCAACCACAGCCGCCATTAACCCAGTCAGCAGCATGTGAAACGGCTTCACCCCCGTCAGTACAAAACCCATAATATAAATCATGCTGATGATCATCATGGCTTGGTGTCTAAACACTTCGGTATGCACCGTCATGGTCAGCCAGGTCATCGACACAATGGCCCAAAAAATCATAGCCATGGCGGCATAGGCATAATACGGGCGCAAAATTTTATAATGGGCAAAAAAGAACAGGGTCAGTAAGCAAAACGCGCCATTGACCAAGCCTAGTAAAGAGTGGATAAAATCGTGTTTAAAAAAATTACGATCAATAATCCAATAATCCCCAGTAATCATCAGCACGGTGATAATAAAGTAGATGAGTACGCCCGACCAAAAATATTGGTTAATGTTGTGCCGAGCTTGTTCAAGATGCTGTTGCCAAAACTCAACTTCCAGTTGTTTCGGAAAAACCTGCCCCGCACGTTTACGTTGACGTTTAATCAACTCTTCATTTTTTTCTTTGTCGTACTGTAGCTTGGCTAACTTATATTTGTATTCCATGGATGCTTTAAATTCCATTTAATCACGATTGTTGCACAGCAAAACTGTAACAACCTGAATATAATTTTTTTAGTGGTTTAAAAATAACACAATGTCGAAACAATTAATTCAGGCATTTCTATTTTTTATGGCTTTCGACGTTACCATTTTAACATTTATAGATTATCATCTGTTTTATTTTTCAGACTGGCAGCGCCTTGAATACGATTACTCTTATCCAGCCAGATGACTGGCATGCTCATTTACGTGATGGTTTAGCACTACAACGTACTGTTCCCGATCTTGCCAAGCAATTTTCACGCGCAATTTGTATGCCTAACCTTGTTCCACCAGTAAAAACGGTAGAAGAAGCGGAAGCGTATCGTGAACGCATCATGGCACACGTCCCTGAAGGTGTAAATTTTGATCCGCGTATGGTGTTGTATTTTACCGATCAAACCTCTCCCGAAGAAGTCAAGAAAATTAAAGCCTCTGCGCATGTGAATGCCATTAAACTTTACCCTGCTGGCGCGACCACCAATTCAGACAATGGGGTGAGCGACATTCGTAAAGTATATGCGGTGATTGAGCAACTTGAAGAACAACAAGTGCCATTATTACTGCACGGCGAAGTCACGCACAATCATGTCGATATTTTTGACCGTGAAAAACGTTTCTTAGATGAAGTGCTTTCACCATTATTACAACAATTTCCAAACTTAAAATTGGTGCTTGAACACATTACGACCTCTGAAGCAGCGCAATTTGTTTTAGAACAAGGCCGTAATGTCGCAGCAACCATTACCCCACAACATTTATTATTTAACCGTAATGATATGTTAGTAGGTGGCGTAAAACCGCATTTCTATTGTTTGCCTATTTTAAAGCGTCAAACCCATCAACAAACCTTATTAGAAGTCGCAACTAGCGGAAATCCTAAATTTTTCTTAGGGACAGATAGCGCACCGCACTCAAAAAATGCCAAAGAAAATGCATGTGGCTGTGCAGGCTGCTATAGTGCGCCTACGGCAATTGAGCTTTATGCACAAGCTTTTGATCAAGTTGGACGTATTGACCGCTTAGAAGGCTTTGCAAGCTTCTTTGGTGCAGATTTTTATGGTTTGCCGCGTAATACCAACACCATTACTTTGGTGAAAGAAGAGCAAATCATTCCAACCAGTTTAGACTACTTGGATGGTGAACAAATTATTCCGTTATATGCGGGTAAAACCATTCAATGGAGAAAAGTGTGACAGATACAACTTTGCCCGTGATGGGGCAACGTTTTCGTGGTTTTTTGCCTGTGGTGGTCGATGTGGAAACCGCAGGCTTTAATGCCCAAACCGATGCTTTGTTGGAAATTGCTGCCATTCCAATTATTTATGATGCGGATGGCAAATTTGTACCAGGTGAAGCGTATCATGCGCATATCAACCCGTTTGAAGGGGCAAATTTAGACCGTCGTTCGTTGGACTTTATTGGGATTGATCCTTTCAACCCTATGCGTATGGCTATGGCTGAAGATGAAAAAACCGCATTAAAACGGATTTTCAAATCAGTCAATGAAGTGCGTCGCCAACAGAATTGTACCCATGCCATTTTGGTCGGTCACAATGCGCATTTCGATTTAGGCTTTGTACAAGCAGCCATTGCCCGCACAGGCACGAAAAACCAAAACCCATTCCACAGCTTTTCAGTGTTTGATACAGTGACTTTAAGTGCGGTGATGTTTGGTCAAACGGTGCTGGCAAAATCATGCATTCAGGCAGGTATTGAGTTTGATGGCAAAGAAGCTCATTCAGCTTTATACGATACGCAAAAAACTGCAGAGCTGTTTTGTTTTATTCTAAATAAACTTGCGCCGCACATGGTAGAGAACTTACTCAACACAGATCAATAATACGATTTGTACTCGAACATTGAGATGTTTACAGGATGACAGACTGCGTTTGTCGTCCTGTTTTCTTTTTAGTGTTGTGGTTTTGATTCGTGCTTTTCAACCACAAGACTGAGCATCAAAATGATTTTTACTGCGAATCAGCTTTTATGCATGCAGTCTTTTGAGCTGGCTTTGGTTATAATGGCAATATTCCAATTTGTGTTATTGATTCTGCCATGTTGAAAAAAATTGTCTTGGTTTTGGTCATTCTCGCGCCTTCTGCGTTGTATCTTTATATTGTGAATCGTGAGCCTGCTCAACCTAAACCAAGCACTCAACCCGCAGCCACACAAACAACAACCACTGAAAAGCAATATCAAACCCCTGATCATTAAAATGATGCACCGTATTCAAATTTACATGCACTGATTTATTTTTAAAGATGTATTATTTTTTAAGCAAATAACAAATAGTGCGGCAGTTTTTTTAGATTCAGGTTTGACACTGTCGCTAAAAATTCATAATATACGCATCACCTCGCAACGTCCCTATCGTCTAGAGGCCTAGGACATCGCCCTTTCACGGCGGTAACCGGGGTTCGAATCCCCGTAGGGACGCCATTTATCGTGCTATACGATCATTTCTAATCCAAATTTATTATTTCAAGATTGCAGATTTGTAGTTTTTCTCTACAATACTTCGCTTCATTTCATTTTTTCTCCTATCACTTATGCCGTCATCGAATCATCAAAATGATGCTGTGCATCAAGGCAATACTATGCCTTTAAAACGTGCGATGAGCACTCGACATTTGGTTATGATTTCACTGGGCGGTGCTATTGGCACAGGTCTATTTTTAGGCTCAGGTGAAGTCATTGCACAAACAGGCCCCGTTGGCGCCATCATCGCTTATATTTTTGGTGGTTTAATTGCCTATATGGTGATGCTGTGTTTGGGCGAGCTTGCCGTACACATGCCTGTTTCAGGTTCATTTGGGGCATACGCCAAACAATATATTGGACCTGGCACGGGCTATACCATCACTTGGTTATATTGGCTCACGTGGTCGGTCACTTTAGGCACAGAATTTACCGCCGCTGCGTTGCTAATGCAGGAATGGTTCCCGCATATTTCCATGTGGATTTGGACACTGATTTTTGGTGGCGTTGTATTTGGTTTGAATATGATTTCCACGCGCTTGTTTGCAGAATCTGAGTTTTGGCTATCTTTGGTCAAAGTCGTGACTGTCATTGCCTTTATCGTTTTGGGTTTAATGGCAATTTTAGGTGCTGTGTCTTATCAAGGTTATACCTCTGCACCTTTATTTAGCAATTTAACCGCACAAGGTTGGTTTCCTGAAGGGCTATTCCCTATTTTTGCCACCATGTTAATTGTTAATTTCGCCTTTTCAGGTACAGAGTTGATTGGTGTTGCCGCAGGTGAAACCAAAGACCCTGCCAAAAACGTGCCTAAAGCAATCAATACCGCAATTTTCCGTCTGTTGATTTTCTTTGTAGGTACCATTGTGGTGATTAGTGCCTTGCTACCACATCAGGCTGCAGGTTTGGCTGCAGAAGGTGTAAGCAGCAGTCCTTTTGTAACGGTGTTTAATCAGATTGGTATTCCTTATGCGGAAGATATTATTCGTTTTGTGATTATCACAGCGTTACTCTCTGCAGCGAACTCAGGTTTATTTGCAGCTTCACGAATGATGTGGTCGCTCTCACACCAAAAGCAATTACCACAGATTTTTTCTAAGGTGAATGCGCGTGGTATTCCTTATATTGCAGTCATGGTCACCATGCTCGGTGCAATGCCAGGTTTATTGTCTGAACAATTTGCGCCTGAAACCATCTTTAAAAACCTCTTGGGTGTGGCTGCATTTACCATGGTCGTGGTCTGGATGAGCATTTGTTTAAGCCAGTTTAACTTCCGTCGCCAATGGTATAAACAAGGTAAAACCGTGCAGGACTTAGGTTTTGCTGCACCGCTATTTCCAATAGTGCCTATTTTAGGTTTTGTGTTCTGTTTTATTACTTGCTTAAGTATGGTGTTTGACCCTGAAATGCTGGCAGGTTTTATTGGCTGTATGATTTTTATTGTGTTGTGCTATCTCTGTTATTACATGATTTATCACAAAAAATCATAATGCTTTTTTAGCGATGATGTAAAATAATAGGGGCGATCTTCGGATTGCCTTGTTTTTTGAGTTGTGTTGATTAGCAATGAATACTGCAAAATACAAAGAAAATCATGCTGCTCTAATAAATGTGTCCATTTAAAAATAACTTGAAAAGCATGATTTTTACCGCTTCAAACGTATCACGACAGCAGAATAGTTTTAATTTTATTCAGTTGAACATTTTTTTCAGAATTATTGCAGAAAAGCGTTTGACACCCCCCCTTATACGCCCTATTATACGCCCACCTCTGAAACGTCCCTATCGTCTAGAGGCCTAGGACATCGCCCTTTCACGGCGGTAACCGGGGTTCGAATCCCCGTAGGGACGCCAATTTCAGAAGTAGATATTTTTTTAAGTCCCTATCGTCTAGAGGCCTAGGACATCGCCCTTTCACGGCGGTAACCGGGGTTCGAATCCCCGTAGGGACGCCATATTCTCAACAACTGCATTGGTTGTTACATGGTTTAAAAATATAAACTTCTATTTGTCCCTATCGTCTAGAGGCCTAGGACATCGCCCTTTCACGGCGGTAACCGGGGTTCGAATCCCCGTAGGGACGCCATATTCAAGATGTTTACATCTCCACAAAAAGCCCAATCAATATGACTTGGGCTTTTTGCTATCTAACGCATTAGTTTTATATTTCAATCTGTGCGGACTGATTCAAAAACCATAGTTTAAGCTTTGAATCCGTCCACTGAGGTTTGAAAAATACGAATCAAGCTGATTTACGTGAGTTGACCTGTCCTTTAATCACCGCAGTTAAATTGCCTTTTAAATATTTGAAAAAGACTTTTAAAGGCGAGAGTTTCGGGTTTGGACGCTTGCCTTGTGCAATTGCTTTGAACTGCGCGGCATACCAAATAATTTCCATAATTGCCATTTTATCAATCATCGGGATACCAGTTTTAATTTTATCGACCCCGTAACGTACATCTTGACCCGCCAACAAACGGTTGGCTAAATCGGTTTCTACCGCAAATGGTCGGGCGATCCCAATAAAGTCACATGCACCACTGTCCAAAGCAGCATTCATGGCAACTACCGTTCTAAAACCACCTGTCACCATTAAGTGGCATTTCACCTGACTGCGAATCAATTCCGCAAAAGATAAAAAATAGGCTTCACGGGCAATGGTACTTGGTTTACGTTTATCAGCTTTAGAGCCTGCCATCGCGGGTGCTTCATAAGTACCACCTGAAATTTCAATCATATCTATACCTGCTTCATCCATGGCTTTAAACACGCTAATCACTTCTTCTTCAGTGATGCCGCCACGTTGAAAATCTGCAGAGTTTAGTTTGACTGATACAATAAAATTGTCTGAGGTCGCTGCACGTACCGCTTGATAAATTTGCATCAAAAAGCGCATACGGTTTTCAATATTGCCGCCCCATTGGTCTTGGCGTTTATTGGTCAGTGGCGATAAAAACTGGCTGATCAAATAGCCATGCGCACCATGCAGTTGAATCCCTTCAAAGCCCGCTTGCTCACAAATCTGTGCAGCTTTGGCAAAACGCTGAATAATATCGAGGATTTCATCTTCATGTAGTTCACGTGGTGTACCAAAACTCAAAGCTAAACTTGGACTAAAAGGCACAGCCGAAGGTGCAACCGTTTCTTTATTCAAACCTTTCGGACATTGCCGCCCAGGATGTGACAACTGTACCAATTGCACCATGCCATAACGTTTACCAACTTCTGCCCACTGTTTGAGCTTTTCTATATCTCGGTCTGATTCAATTCCCACAACACCCGGTTCATTTTTGGCACGTAAATCGACCATTACGTTGCCAGTGATGGCACAGCCCAAACCACCTTTTGCCCATGCTTCATATAGACCTAAATGCAGGCTATTCGGCTGCCCTGCCGTGTTGGCAAGCGCCTCACTCATCGCGCCTTTAATGATGCGATTTTTAAACATGGTATTACGAATCTGAATTGTTTCGGCAAGATGGCTCATACACTGTTCCGTATTGTGTTTTATTGGTCTTTTTTACTCTAAAGATTTTTCGGAACAGGTCAATGCCATTTTGACAAATCTTATTGTCAAAATGGTAAAACAAGTCAGCCAGCCGAAATAGCTGTTTAAAAATATTGAAGGTTTAATACTCACTGGCAGCAATCAATTGACGGGTATATTCTGTTTGCGGATGGCTAAATAACTGTACAGTATCTTGAAATTCCATGACTTTCGCTTGATGCAGCACCAACACTTTTTGACACAGTGCTTTCACCACTTGCAAATCGTGGCTAATAAACAAATAGCTCATCTGTTCTTGCTGCTGCAAACGGCGTAACAGCTGCACGACAGCACGTTGCGTGGTACGGTCTAAGGCAGAAGTCGGCTCATCCATAATTAACAGTTTAGGACGCAGCACCAACGCGCGTGCTAATGCAATCCGTTGACGTTGCCCACCCGACAATTCATGCGGATAGCGTTGTTTAAAACTCACAGGCAATTCCACTTTGCTTAAAGCTTCATCAATGCGCTGGATGATTTCAGGCTTGGACAATTGTTGCAATGCCAAACCCTCACCAATGGTTTGCTCCACATTTAAACGTGGATTTAAGCTGCTAAACGGGTCTTGAAATACAATTTGAAACTGCTGACGTAAGGGACGCAATTGGCGTTCATTCAGTTGATTCAGATCTTGCCCAAGTAGTTCAATTTTTCCCTCACTTTCAATCAATCGTGCAATTGCAAGTGCCAATGAACTTTTACCCGAACCACTTTCACCGACAATACCAATAGATTGACCTTGCGGAAGTTGCAAGCTTAACGGCTCAACCGCAACCACATAATCTTTAACCCGATTCAGCAAGCCTTGTTTAATCGGGAATTTCACAGCAACCTGCTCCAACTCCAAAATGGTCGGCAACTCATCAACCTGCAAAGCTTCACCAAAATCATGATTCAACAAGTTTTGAGTATAGGCTTGCTGCGGTCTATTAAAAATATCTGCCACACTGCCCTGTTCTTCGACCCGCCCCTGATTCATTACAATTACCCGATCTGCATAGTGTTTGACTAAATTCAAATCGTGGCTGATCAAAATCATGGCCATATTACGACGCACTTGCAGGCTTTTTAATAAATCCAAAATCTGCGCCTGCAAAGTCACATCTAAAGCCGTAGTTGGTTCATCAGCAATTAAAATGTCGGGATCGAGTGCCAACGCCATTGCGATCATCACTCGCTGACGTTGCCCCCCAGATAATTCATGTGGATAACGCTTTAGTTTTTCTTCAGGCTGTGGAATGCCGACATCTGCAAGTAATTGCAGCACCCGGGCACGCGTTTTTTCTTTGCTCCAACCTTGGAGTAATAAACTTTCACCAATAATTTTTTCCACTCGATGCAACGGATTTAAAGCCGTCATTGGTTCCTGAAAAATCATGGCAATTTTTTGACCACGAACTTGTCGCAATTGTTGCGGTTTAAGGCGAAGTAAATCTTGTTCTGCAAAGACTGCCTGACCTTGCACCTGTAAATGTTCGGGCAATAAACCCAGCAATGCCAAACTACTAATAGATTTTCCAGAACCACTTTCACCAACCAAAGCAATGGTTTCGCCTGCATGCAGCTCAAAGTTTAAATCGTGCAATAAAACCTGTTGCTGCTGAATACGCAGATGACTGACTGTTAGCAATACTGCAGGCTGTGACGCATTTGAAGGTTTAACGTCTTGGATCGAATGCATCACGGGTCGCTTCTCCAATATAAATCAACAAGGACAGCACAATCGCTAAGGTAAAAAAGCCTGACAACGCTAACCACGGTGCATTTAAATTATTTTTGCCTTGTAACAGCAACTCACCTAAAGATGCTGCATCGGGCGGTAAGCCATAACCTAAAAAATCCAGTGCAGTTAAAGCTGTAATATTGGCGGTTAGCATAAATGGCAACTGCGACAAACTCGAACTCATGGCATTGGGTAAAATATGCCGAAACATAATGGTACGATCGGTTACGCCTAAACTTCGCGCTGCACGGACATAGTCAAAATTTCGGGCGCGTAAAAATTCTGCTCGAACCAAGCCGACCAGTGTCGTCCAGCCAAATAACAGCATAATCACAAATAGCCAATACACACTTGGGGTAAACATGCTGACCAAAATCATCACCATGAACAGCATCGGTAAACCGCCCCACACCTCTAAAACGCGCTGACCAATTAAATCGACCCAGCCGCCATAGTAGCCCTGAATTGCCCCGACCAAAATGCCCAAAGCTGCCGATGCAAAAGTCAATGCAAAGCCAAATAACAGCGATACACGCAAGCCATATAAAATTCGCGCCAACACATCGCGCCCTTGGTCATCTGTACCTAGCCAATTTTGTGCAGTTGGTGCAGAAGGTACAGGAACGGCCAAATCTAAATTCGGGGTCTGGTAAGAAAACTCAATGAGCGGCCAAACTGCCCATCCTCGGTCTGCAATCAGTTGTTGCACCACTGGGTCTTTATAATCTGCTTCGGTTTCAAATACACCGCCAAAGGTCGTTTCAGGATAAGCCTTGAACACTGGCAGATATAAAGATTGCTCATATTTGACCAATAACGGTTTATCATTGGCAATCAGTTCTGCCGCCAAAGACAACACAAAAATAATGATAAAGACAATGAAACAACCAAAACCCAATTTATTCTGTTTAAAACGCTGCACACGCGCCTGCATGATCGGTGACATTATTTTGCCCCTCGCGATTCAAAACTAATACGTGGGTCAATCACCTGATATAACACATCGCTGATTAAGCGTAGAATTAAGCCCAATAAGGTAAAAATAAACAAAGTACCAAAAATTACAGGATAATCACGCTGTACAATCGCCTCAAAACCAAGCAGGCCTAATCCATCTAAATTAAAAATAATTTCGATGAATAAATTCCCAACAAAGAAAATACTCACCAACGCTTCGGGTAAACCTGCAATCACAATCAGCATGGCATTACGAAACACATGCCCATATAACACACGCGATTCAGTAAGACCTTTAGAACGTGCCGCCAACACATATTGTTTGTTTAATTCTTCCATAAATGAATATTTGGTCAGATAGGTCAGCCCTGCAAAACCACCAATCACCATCGCCAATAAAGGCAAAGTCATGTGCCAAAAATAATCGGTGATTTTTCCCCACAGACTCAATTGAGCAAAGTTTTCAGACACCAAACCCTGTAAAGGAAACCACTGAAAATATGAACCGCCTGCAAAAAATACAATCAGTAAAATAGCAAAGGCAAACGCAGGAATGGCATAACCGACTGCCAACAAAATAGAAGTGGCTTTATCAAACAACAAGCCATGCTGACGGGCTTTTTTAATGCCTAAAGGAATAGAAATTAAATAAATCAGCAAGGTGCTCCATAAACCTAAAGATAGCGATACAGGTAATTTTTCCCATAACAATTGGGTCACAGGTTTATCTTTAAAAAAGCTGGTGCCAAAATCGAACTGCACATAGCTGGTGAGCATTTGCCAAAAGCGTTCATGTGCAGGTTTATCGAATCCATATTGCGCTTCGATTTTTGCGACCATTTCATCACTTAAACCTTTAGCACCTTGATAATTGCTGCTATTGGAGGTTGCAGCAGTTTCACCGCCTGTCGCCCCCATGCCCTGAAAGGCTTCGGCTTGCTGAATCGCCTGTTCGACTGGACCGCCCGGTGCAATTTGAATCACCACAAAGTTAATCAATAAAATGAAAAACAAGGTTGGAATAATCAGGAGCAATCTTTTGAGTATGTATGTGCCCATGTACTTACCTTTTGGCAATGTTCTGGTTTATCGCAAACACTGTCATGCTTGAGTTTTAAAATCGTTATTGTTGACGTAAATAATGTGCAACTTTCTTGGCTTGGGCAGCATCACTCCACCAATAATCAATTCCTGCCGATAGTTTAGGTTTGATGGCGGGCTGACGATACATATTCCAATAGGCATACCAGTTTTCACCTTTGCCATAGGTTGGAATTTGATAATACCCCGCACGCAATAAACGATCCAAAACTTTGGTACGCACAATCAATTGTTCACGATTAGGCGCACGAATCAACTGTTGTACCACTTCATCAATTACTGGGTTTTTAATGCCTGCGTAATTATAGTTTCCTGGTTGATCTGCGGCAGCACTACTCCAAAGCTGTGCTTGCTCATTGCCTGGACTTAAAGATTGCGGCATGACACTGGTGGTCATATCAAAATCGGCACGGCGCATGCGTTCAATATATTGCGGCACATCGACATGCCGAATATTTACCGTAACGCCCAGACGTTTCATATTGCGCACAAAAGGCACTAATGTGCGTTGCAAACCATCCTGATGAATTAAAAATTCAATTTGAATGGCTTTGCCTTTGGCATCGACCAATTTACCTTGCTGAAAACGATAACCCGCTTTCAAAAGCAATTCACGGGCTTTAAGCAAGCCGTTACGGTTAAAGCCACTGGCATCAGTCACAGGATACTGCCAATTTTGCAATACGCCTTGGCGTTGAATAGGATGCAGCTTGGCCAAATAGGGTTTTAAAACAGACAATTCTGCGGCTGAAGGTGTGCCTTTGGCTTCTAATTCACTGTTAGAAAAATAACTTTGCAAACGGCGATATTGCCCATAAAACAAGGCTTTGTTTTGCCATTCAAAATCATAAGCGTAGGTTAAAGCCTGCCTAAAACGAATATCCTGAAACGCATGTCTGCGGGTATTAAAAACAAAACTTTGGGTCGGAATTGGGTTTTGGTGCTGAAATTTATGCTTGACCACCATGCCCGCATTCACAGCAGGAAAACGATATTCAGTGACCCATTTTCGTGCGGTATATTCTTCATGCAACGTGTATTGCCCCGACTTAAACCCTTCGAAGGCAATATCCAGATTGCGATAATAAACATACTTCAGGCGGTCAAAATTATAGCGCCCTTTATTTACGGGTAAATCTTTGCCCCAATAATTTGGATTACGCTTATAAGTAATGCTGCGCCCTGCATCAATCCGCTCAATAAGATACGGCCCTGAACCTAAAATCGGTTCTAGTGTGATGCGGGTAAAGTCACGCTTTTGCCAGTCTTTTTTAGAATAGATTGGCATTTGCGACAAAATCAGCGGCATTTCTGCATTGTTAGTGGATTTAAAACTGACTTTAACCTGATGCTTAGACAAGACCGTGGTTTTATCTAAATCGGATAAATACATTTGCAAACCTGGATTAGACTTGGTCTGAAAAGCATCAAAACTGAATTTCACATCATCTGCTGTAACTGGGCTGCCATCACTAAATTTAGCTTTAGGATTTAAATGAAAAATGACAAATGCAGTTTGCTTGGGGTCATAGCTGACTTTTTCTGCCAATAAGGGATACATCACCCCCGGCTCATCTAAAGAACTGCTCATGAGTGAATCGAATATAAAACTCACCCCATCGGTTGAGCTGCCCTTGCCATTCATGTCATTTAAATTATCAAAAGTGCCATTACTGGCACGAATTAAATCGCCACCTTTGGGCGCTTGCGGGTTGGCATAAGGCATAGCCGAGCGCCCCACATACTGAGGCTGGCTATGTACGGCAATATAGGGCGTGGTTTGTAACGCAGCCCATCCAAACTGCGGCAAGACCACACAACCTAAAATACAGCCCAGATATTGGTGTGTCTTTTTTATGGCAAATGACATGCACACAGCTCCTTGTGCAGTATTCCTGAGGATGCCGTCAAAACATGACATCCTCAGGATTAAACTTTACAGATTCGGGACTTTAATCACATCGCCAATACGCAATTGAGTATTTGGCTGCATATCATTTAAATCTGCCAATGCTTTGGTGTCGATGCCATAACGACTGGATAAGCCAATCAGCGTATCCCCACGTTTCACTTTATATTCAGTTACGGTTTTGGGAACTTGAATATTTTGTCCAATGCGTAAACCTGAACGTGGCGTTAAGTTATTTAAACTCGCCAATTCTGCAACCGACACACCCACACGGCTGGCAATCGAATTTAAAGACTCACCACTTTTAACGGTATAAGTTTCGGTGGCTTTACTACTGCTGCTTTTCGCAGCACTTACGACCTCTGTTTTTACTTCATTTTTTGCAGCGCTGGCATCGACTTTTAAGCGTTGTCCAATGCGGACATTGGCAGTACGTGAAAGATCATTCAGCTCTGCCAAATAATTCAATTGCAATTTATATTGGCGCGCAATACTGCTTAAAGTTTCCCCTGCTTTGACCACGTGAATATCATTGGTGGTTTCAGCCACCGCTTCAACTTGGGCTTTTTTCTCAGGAACATCCCCCGTGAGTTTAAGAATTTGTCCTGCTCTTAAACCACTGTTACGGCTTAGATTGTTTAAGTCTGCAATATAGTCTTGGCTGAGATTATATTTTGTCGAAATCGCCGATAAGGTATCGCCACGTTGTACCGTATAACGCTCAGGCACATTGACACCTGCAGGCACTTTGAGGATTTGACCAATGCGCACACCGCTTTGCGTGCTTATATTATTTAAACTGGCGAGCTCTGCCAAAGAAATTTTGGCTTGGTTGGCAATGCTCGATAAAGTATCACCACGCTGTACTTGGTAGTTTTCAGTCGGATAGTTTGGCTCTGCTGCTTTTGTTTCTGACTTACTGGCTTCAGCTTTGCTCGCTTCCGTTTTTTGTGCAGTCACTTCATTTACAGGCACATTAATGCGTTGCCCAACCAATAAGCTACTGTTCGCGTTTAAACCTGGAGTTAAATCAGCCAATTCCTGATTTGACAAGGCATAACGGTCTGCAATCAGTTTTAAGTATTCGCCACGCTTCACTACGTAAGTTTTGGTTGCGATTTTTGCAGCCTGTTCTGCGGCTTTTTTGTCGGCTTCTGCTTTGGCTTTAGATGCAGCCGTTTCTTTTAAACTTAGACGCTGCCCTACAAATAAGCCACTGGTGGTGCTTAAGTTATTAAAATCTGCCAATTGTTTTACAGTTAAACCAAACTGACTGGCGACACCTGTTAAGGTATCATTGGCTTGCACCACGTATTGCTCAGGCATGGTTTTTGGCTTAGCAGGCTCTGCCTGTACTTGTGGCTTGGCGTCGTATAAATAAATACTGGTGCCCACATACAAAGTTGCATCTGGAGCAATTTGGTTCCACTTGGCAATATCACGCCAGTTCAAGCCATTTTTCATAGCAATACTGGCCAAGGTGTCCCCCGCTAACACGGTGTACGTGGTACGTTTGCCTTTTGGTGGTACGACCACCACTTCAGACTCCGTACGCACATAATTCTTACCTTGGTTACGCTTTGCTTCTTCTGAATCTAGGCGCGTATTTTCTGCCACACTTTTCGGGTAAGCAAAACCTTTGGTTAATTCTTTACCTTGCTGCTCTGCAACAGACAGACTGGTCTGAATAGCGGTCAGCTTAATTTTGCCATCGTATGGATCAACAATTTCAGTGCCTTGAGGCGCAATTTGTTTTAACTCAGCCACAAGTTGTTCTTGTTCTGCTTTAGAAGCCACAGGCTGCAACACTTCTTCTACAGTTTTATTGCTACCTTCTGCCTGCACTGCTGCAAGAATTTGCTCACGCTCAGTATTGGAAATTGGTGGTTCAATCCGCACAGGCTGAATATTGGCAGCAGGTGTAACAGCAACAGGAATACGCGGCGCACTTGGAATATCGCTACCCGCAGCAAATGCTGCCAAAGCGTCCGAACCTTGTGGGGTACGTGACAAACGTGTAGGCGTAGTCGTTGCTGGTTTTGAAACACTGGCTGTAGTCGATGCCGTGCTTGGTGTAGTGGTAGTTGTGACTGCCGTAGAGGCAGCAGGCTTGCCTGTAGTCGTTCTGGTTGTTGTACTAGTCGTTAACGCAGGTGGCTCAGATTTAGATGGTGTAATGGTCACACCAGAAGATGAAAACGATGGTGTGTTGCTGCTATTGCTTGCCCATAAACCGCCACCACCTTGTAGTTTTTTCAATCGTGCATCGACTGTTGGGCTTAAATCTGCAGGAATCAAAATACGCATTGGACTTTGGGTGTCAATCCGATCCCCACGATGTCCAGGGTTAAGCGAATACAGTTCGGCACGGCTGAGACCGGTAATATTGGCCACATCATTTAAATTCACCGCGCCCACATTAATTTCACGGAAGTGTGGACGGTTGGCAATTGGGGGTAAAGACACGCCATAAGCATGCGGGCTTTTAATAATTTGTGCTACCGCCAAGAAACGCGGCACATAGTTCATGGTTTCTTGCGGCAGTTTTAAAGACCAATAATCGGTTGGTAAACCTGCAGCTTTATTGCGGTTAATGGCTTGTTGAATACGACCCGGGCCTGCGTTATAAGCCGCCAATGCCAATTCCCAAGAACCAAACTGATTATACAAACTGCCCAAAAACTCATAGGCAGCACGAGTCGACTCCACGACATCTCGGCGACCGTCGTACATCGAAGTTTGTTTTAAGCCGTAAATACGCCCTGTACTTGGAATGAACTGCCATAAACCTGCGGCAGCTGCGCTACTGGTTGCTGCAGGGTCATAGGAACTTTCAATCACAGGTAACAACGCCAATTCAGTTGGCATACCACGACGTTCAGCTTCTTTAACCGTGTGATACAAATAACGTGACGCACGCGCACTTAAACGATCCAAATACGGTTGACGTGAAATAAACCAGCCTCGCTGCGCTTCAATACGTGGGTTCCAATGGTTTAAATCCATTTTGAAACCAACGGTCATACGCTTCCAGACATCACCGTGTTTTAAAATTAATAAACGGTCACCTTCTACCGCGCGCATATCGGTTGCAGAGAGTAAATCTTCCAGACCATCTAAAGTACTGGCATCTAAATAACCCGAACCGACCTGACTTGAAGTGAGTGGCTTGCTCGCACCCTGCGTCGAGCTACAGCCCGTCATCAAGCCAAGGGCAGCCAATGCTGAACCTAAAACTGTAATTTTTAAAAATGAAGGTAAAGTCGGCTGCCACATGCGCGTGGTTGGTTTATACATAAAAAAATCCAAACAACTCGTATATAAATTATTTTTTAGACTTGCCATTGTAGTAGAGCTAGACAACGACACAAGGCATTAATTTAGCGCGTTTCGTCTATAAATGTTACAAGAAATTAAAAAATAGACAGGATTTACACGTCTAAACCGAATTTGCGATATACAATAGCTTTTCATTTTGATTTATTTTGCACAACCTGCGGATCTGATTTATGTCTCAAACAATCACTTTATATGTTGATGGTGCTTGTCGTGGTAATCCTGGCTTGGGTGGCTGGGGTGCGTATATTGTTACTGAACAAGAAGAACATAAATTATATGGTGGCGAAGCTCAAACCACCAATAACCGTATGGAATTGACTGCAGCGATTGAAGGCATTTTATTTTGCCCAATGGATGCCAAGCTGATTATTTGGACTGACTCCAATTACGTCAAACAAGGCATTACCGAGTGGATTCACGGTTGGAAAAAGAAAAACTGGAAAGATGTCAAAAACCCTGACCTTTGGCAAAAATTAGATGCGGTCTGTCAAGGTCGTGAAATTGAATGGCACTGGATTAAAGGTCACGCAGGACATGCAGGTAATGAAATGGCAGATCAACTCGCCAATGTGGGTGCAGATCAAGTCAGCAAAATGTTAAAAACCGCAGACTCAAACCCAACCCTCAATGCAACCTTAATCACATCGGCAGTAGACATAGCAGAACATGATAAAAAAAAAGCGGAATCTGACTGGTTGCTCGATGACCCGTTTGGTTTTGACTTGATCGAAGAAGATGTAGAAATTGAAACAAGTACGCTGCATCGTCCTGTAGAAATCGACGTACACAACAATCATCAGGTCAAGGTCGATCTTGAAATAATGCAGACGCCAACCACACGCCTAGCCACAGAAACAGAAACAGAAACAGAAACAGAAACAGAAACAGAAACAGAAACAGAAACAGAAACAGAAACAACAATTGAAACTGCAATCAATGCCGTTGAAGCCGATACAGCAGCAGTAAATGATCTTTCCAATCATCCACACATTGTGATTACCCCTGCCACGCTAAGCTTACATGGTCCACGCCAATTGATTCTAGATACTGAAACCACAGGTTTTTACTATCAAGATGGTGACCGAATTATTGAAGTCGGTGCGCTGGAAATGATTAACCGTAAACTCACGGGCAGTTCCATCCACATTTATATTCAGCCTGAAAAACTGGTCGGTGAATCAGAAAACATTCACGGTATTTCAGATGAGTTCTTAAAAGACAAACCCAAGTTTGCCGAAATTGCCGATGTGCTGTATCAATATCTTAAAGGTGCAGAAATTATTGCGCATAACGCCACCTTCGATATGAACTTCTTAGATATGGAGTTCAGTCGTGCGGGGTTGGGCAATTTGTCCGAAGTATGCGAAGTGACCGACTCACTGCTCATGGCAAAAAGTAAGCATCCTGGGCAAAAAAACTCACTCGATGCGCTCGTCAGACGCTATGAAATTCCTGCGCGTGACCGTACGTTCCACGGCGCATTACTAGATGCTGAAATTCTAGCCGATGTTTACTTGGCAATGACTGGCGGACAAGTCGCCTTTGATATGGATGCTCTGTCTGCAAGCGAAGAACAGCAACGTCAAAGTGATCGTTTAAGCATTGATATTGATCTTGCTGTGATTCTGCCATCAGAAGAAGAATTGGCTGCACATGAGAATTGGGTCAAACAATTTGAAGAAAAACACGGTAAACCTTGCTTTTTTGCCAAATAAAATCTACGAGTTTTGTAATTTTATGTATTTAAAGATTTGCCAGTTCAGTTATAGTTAAAGCAAATAGGACTTTGTGTATTTTGCAAAGAACCAACAAACAGATAAAACACTAGGAAAGGTGCAGATCCATGTCTTACCAAACCTCTATACATTTTGATCCAACTGCCTTACTGATAATAAAAAATGAGGTTGATAATTCTATCAAACTGGTTGAATCCGCAGTAAGCACCTTAGCAGAAGATCAAACTTTGCCTTTTGGGATTGATGATGCACTGAATCAGTTTGAACAGTGTGCTCAGGTTTTAGCCTTAATTGATATGGAAAGCTTGGCAAAAATTGCGCAATACTCAGCAGAGCTGATGCGTAAAATTATGGGGAATCCAAGCAATATCAACACGCTGGAAGTCATTGCACTTAGCGAAGGCACCACCATGCTCAAGCGTTATATTGAGTTTATTTGCCTACGTGAAGTTAAAATTCCACAATTCCTACTCGACACTTTAAACCGTTTAGAATTGGCATTGGGTAAACCATTGACTCAGGAAGGTCAGCATATTGAAACTTTATTGGACTGCATCACTCCAAGTTTCCAATTGCCGCAAGTGCCTTCTTTAGAAAAGTCGGCTTATGTGCATCGCTTATATAAACTGTCATTACATAAGCTGCTCAAGCAAGAAGAATCTGCCATGGATCTTCAAGCGATTAAACTGGTAGGAACGTATTTGGCAGGTTTGGCAGAACAACATCCGAGTCAGCAATATTGGGGCTTAGTACACGTTGCCTTTAACCATATTGATAACTTGTTGTTGAATGAGCCACGTTTGCGTACTTTTATTAGTATTGAGCACAATATGCGTCAATACTTTGCTACGCCAGAAAGCTTTACCGCCAGCTTGTCTGATCTTGCGAATGTGTTGAGCCTGTGTATTAGTCAAGAAGATGAAATTTCTCAACATATTCGCAGTCAAATGAATATTGGTGAAGACTTACTCACCGACATGCAGCTCCAAGTATTCAGCCGTCATTTATATGGTCCAGATTTTGACACCATGCATACCATTAGCGATTTGGTCACCACAGAAATGACACAAATTCGCAATGATATTGAATACAACTATCAAAACATGAGTCCTGAAAAAACGCTGGAATTACAAGGCAAATTAACAGAGTTAGCAAACTTGTTTAAAGTCTTGAACTTAAATGAAGCGCATTTGGACTTACAACGCCAAGCTGAATCATTAAGCCGTCCTGAATTACTCAAAGATGAAAACTTTGCCCAGCAATTAATGAACGTGATTTTATCGGCCATGAACTCAATCGGTGTGCTTGAACGTCACCACACCTCTAGCCGTTTGCAGTTACGTGTAAATAACATGAACATTTCGCTAGATCGTTTAGATGAAGCACACGAAGCCTTGCTGACTGAAACCAAGTTACTGATTGACTTAATCACGCAAACACTGACACAGCACCTACAAACTCAAAGTGTTGCAGATTTAGAGCATACTTCAGCGCAAATTCGTGAAGTTGCAGGGGCAATGTTGTTCTTGAATGCTGAAAGTGGTCAAAAAGCACTGAAAGTATCTGCAGATTTTGTGCATGCACAAGTCGAAGCAGGACAAAACTTAACTGCTGAACAAGTCAACAATATCTTAGATACGCTTGCCAGTGCAGACATGCTGATTGACAATTTAAAGAACAAACAACCTGTTCTACAAAGCATGTTTAAGGTAGCATTGGACAGTAGTGAAAAATTGAAAACTGTAGCCTAATGACTGAACTCTCACTTGCATATATTTTTCAGCAACAACAACTTTTGGTCGATGAAAACTTCCAATTACCACGTGTGGAAAAGTTGGCAAGTGATTTAAGTTTTAGCTCGGGTGATCAAGTGATTGCCCGAGATCTGCTTGAAGATGAATCCATTCCTGAAGGCTTTCAACTGGTGCCTATCCGACAACTTTTACAAGTCTGGAACACCCAACAGTTTGAACAAGCCAGCCGTGCTATTCAGTTACTCGAATGGCGTCGCAACCACAAATTCTGCAGCCATTGCGGTCATAAAACCGAAGTCCATGCGACTCAATATGCCATGGTCTGCCCAGCTTGTGGCTATCACCAATATCCGCGCGTAAATCCATGTGTCATTACCGTGATTACTCGTGGTGAAGATGAAGTCTTATTGGCGCGTAATGCACGCAATAAACTGCCCATTTACGGTTTAATCGCAGGCTTTGTTGAAGTGGGTGAAACACTCGAAGAAGCAGTACGTCGTGAAACTTTTGAAGAAGTTGGCGTACAACTTAAAAATATTCAGTATCTTGCCAGCCAGCCGTGGCCTTTTCCAAGTAACTTAATGATCGCCTTTAAAGCTGAATATGCAGGCGGTGAAATTCAGTTACAGGAAGAAGAAATTCGTGATGCACAGTTCTTTAAGTTTGATCAACTGCCTGATATTCCATTTAAAGGCAGTATCGCCCATGCCATGATTATGCATGTGACCCAAGGCACGCCTGTGGCAGATGACACCAAAGCTTGGCTATAAGTCTAATTCGCAATCTTGCATTTAAAAAACCGTTGCACCCCATAAGCTGCAACGGTTTTTTTAATTACCATTTTCCACAGAAGATCAATCAACATCACGCATCTTTAAGTGCCTGATCTAAAGCACGCATAATTTGGCGTTTGGTCGCAAAGAAACGACTAAACAAACTCGACACCGATGCCATAACACTGACATGCCCTGTTTTTGGAATGACAATAATTTCACTATGATTGCCATATTTCTTTAATACGTGGTCGAAGTCTGTGGCATTACTTGCCCCCACAATTTGATCTTTTTCTGCCACCAATAAATAGTGTTTGACTGAATTCGGCTCCACAAAATAATACGGCATCACATCCTGATACGGCACCTCTTGATCAAAGGCATCGGCACATAGCGGATCATCCTTATAATCAAAATGATAAGGCCCTGCCAAACCAATAATCGCACGAATGTGATCTTTACAGCTTAAAGCATAGGGCTGGGGATGGTACAACAAGGACATCACATTAAATGCCCCAGCCGAATGTCCCATCAATACCACCTGTGCCGTAGAAATACCCAGTTTGTGTTGCTGCTGAGTCAAGTAATTCAGTGCAAGAGTTAAATCATCAATATAGGTGGGAAAAATATGCTGTGGCGCGAGTTGATAGTTCATCACCGCAACATCAAAGCCTTCTTTTGCAAAAGCTTCGCCCACAAAACGATAATCCTGCTTATCGCCACGTGACCATGCCCCACCATGCACAAACACCATGAGTGGACACTGCGGGCGTGGTGTTATGGTGCGGTACAAATCCAAACGATGCCGTGCGCGTAAACCATAAGCAATATTGCTTTGAACGGTATAACCCTGACGTGGCGTTAAACGGTTCAGCGCATAGCTGCCCAAATCATACAGGCGAAATTCTTCATAAATACGTTTCGCCTGTTCTAAAGTTTTATTCAGTTGTTTAAACCAGTGTTCCACATTATTGAACATGTGTCGGTTCAACCTGATCTGGGTCAATCGCGACTGGCGTTTGTGTTTCTGGAGCAACCATTGGGCTGACAAAGTTCGCATTGTTGCTCGGTTGTAGCTCAATATTATCAATCAGGGTAATAATTTTAGTGACATTGCCCACTTGTTGTAGCACTTGGTTTAAATCCTGCAATTCTGCATTGTTTAAACGTCCCATCACATACAACACACCATCTTCGGTATGAACACGCACTTTGCTGTCTGACACCACAGGTGCTTTCATAATCAAACCACGGGTATTTGCAGTAACCGTGGTGTCCTGCATAATGGTGCTATAGCTGATTTGATTACCCACTGTAATATAATTGTGGATGGTTTTTACATCACTCATGGCACGCACATTGTCTTCTGCCAACTGTTTTAAATGCGCGTCAGGCACTTGCCCTGTCAACAACACATTGCCATGAAAACTTTCTATATTGACACGTGATTGTTTAAAACGTGAATCCAGTTTATATAAATTAATTTTTGCAGTACGTTCAATAGAGTTATCTATAAACACTTGCCCAAGTGAGCGTGCACCACTTTCTGTACCCACTGGCGCAGTGCCTGTGCCACTTGAAATAAAACTTGCACAACCCGATAAACTTGCTACACACAGCAAGGTCACTGCAATACGCTTGAACACTCAGCAAGACTCCTATTATTTTCTTTCAATTCTGGCTTGTGCTGTGCATTTCATCCTTAGATTTGCACGATCAACAATACACCGACTGATGCTTTTGCTTTAAATTTCACTCAAAGATTAATCAAGTCTGCATCAAAAGTAAAAGCATTTTCAATCCATTGCAAATCATACGGGAATTTGGAAAAGTCTTGCTGTACTGTTTTTGCAAATTGCTGAGAAAAATCAAAGCAAATCACATCAAAACGACAATAATATTCTGAATAGTGTGGATATTCTGTTAAAAACTGCATGGCGGTTTTCATAATTTTACGCTGCTTAGATGCAGACACCACTTCGTAGGCTTTGCCATAGCCAGTTTGCGAACGCGCTTTAACTTCTACAAAAATCAGTTGTTCTGCTTGAATAAAAATACCATCTATTTCACCAAAAACACTGTGATAATTCTGCTCCAGCATACGCCAACCGTGTTGATGTAAATATTGCCAAGCCGTCTGCTCTGCCCATGTGCCGATACTTTGCTGCAGTGTTTTTTGATTCATGCTATATCCAATTTTTTATTTTGTTATGGTGCGCAATCGTAGTATTCGCTGAAGTGCGATGACGCGAGTTTCACACGTCAGACTGCAATTCAGGTAGAATAAGCGCTTGGTCTGTAACTTGTATCAAACGCAAGCCAATACTGCTGTTGTTTCGTGTTCCATCATTTTTATTTTAGTTTGCTATTTCCCACGGAGAAAACTCAATGAGTGCCCAGTTATTTGTTGTTGCTACCCCAATTGGTCACTTAGATGATATGAGCTACCGTGCAATTGATGTGCTCAAATCGGTCAGCCTAATTGCCGCTGAAGATACCCGCACCTCTGCACAATTAATGAAACATTTTAATATTTCAACTCCGCTTACAGCCTGCCATGAACACAACGAAAGCAACAAGATTGATATTTTAGTCCAAAAATTACTCAATGGCGAAGACATAGCGCTCATTAGCGATGCAGGTACACCACTGATTAGCGACCCAGGTTTTAAACTGGTTCGTGCAGCACAAGCCAATGGTATTCGTGTGATTCCTGTGCCGGGTGCATGTGCAGCCATTGCAGCGCTCAGTGCGGTTGGCTTACCAAGTGATCGCTTTAGTTTTCAGGGATTTCTCGCTTCTAAACAGTCACAGCGATTACAACAACTTGAAAAGCTAAAAGATGAAACCCAAACCCTGATTTTTTATGAAGCACCACATCGAATTTTAGATTCAGTCAAAGATATGGCTGCCGTGTTTGGTGCAGATCGCCCTGTTGGCTTTGCCCGTGAAATCACCAAAACCTTTGAAACCATTAAAAAAATGACTTTAGGTGAATTGGCTGAATTTATCGCAGCAGATCATCATCAACAAAAAGGTGAAATTGTATTGGTGGTGGGGGGAGCGAGCGAAGAAAAAGACATGGAACAAGAAAAATTAGATCAATTATTGCAGCGTTTGTTGCAAGATTTATCGGTAAAAGCAGCATCACAATTGGCGGCTGATCTAACAGGGATTAAAAAGAAAATTGCCTATCAACGTGCGTTGGAATTAAGCCAAGCAGCTGAATAAGCCGATTGAGCAATAACAGTGATGACGATCATCGCGCATAAAAAAAGCATCACCCTTTATACAAGGTGATGCTTTTTTATCTTGAAGTGATAAACATTAGAGCAGCCTGCATAGTAAGCATCCCGCCCTAACTCACTCAACAGTTCAATGAATAAATTCAATCAACAAGTTCAGCAAGCACGTTCAACAGATTAGTCGCGCGCAGACTCATCTGGTGGCACTTCGGTAATTTTTCCGCCACGCGCCAAGAATGCAGCCACTTCATCTTCCAATGCCTGACGCTGTTTTAGTTTGGCAGTTACAGTGAGAGTTTCTGCTTCTGCAAGATCACCATCTACAGCACCTTCTTCTGATTCTGCTGCACCTTTTTCAGCCGCTTTCGCTTCATCTTCGTCTACAGTTGAATCTTCTACATCATCGTAATCGTTCATGTCCGTCATCTTAATCTCCCCACAAATGACTTCAATTTAGTCCAAGTGAAAACTGGTTATGAATTACGATGAAATTTAGCAATCTCTTGGCCTTTCGCATAGAGTCTAGATTAAAAAAAACGTATCTTTTTTAACCAAATTCGTAATCAGGTATGTATGACCGTACAAAAAACGACTGTTTTGCTTTAAACCGCGTAGCGTGTGTCTTTAAGCAGGCTTAATCCACTGGCTTGTGACATAAAGGCATCTTTTAACGCAGGCAGCTGCTCCACCTGTTTTAAACCAAAGTTACGTGCCCACACCACAGGGAATAAAGTGGTGGTTTCCATCCAGCCAATCGCAGACATACTATGCATCATGGCATCATTTTGTCCTTTACGACGATGCTCGTAACGCTTTAAAGTTTGCTCATGCGCCCAAACACCACGTTTGAAATCATGCAACAACACATCGCACAGTACGGCTGCATCCAGACAACCAATATTCACGCCCTGCCCTGCAAGCGGATGAATTACATGCGCGGCATCACCAATAAGTGCCAAACCATCTTGCACATAACGCTGCGCTGCACGTGCTTTCAGTGGGAAAATAGCACGTGGGGTTGCCTCTAAGACTTCCCCAAGCATGTGATGACTTTCACGAGTCAAAAGTTGGGTAAAGTCGTCATCATTCAGTTTGGCATATTCTTCGGCATAGTCATCAGGCAAAGTCCAAACAATCGACTGCCAATGCCCTTCCTGCTCGGCGTGTAAACTTGCCATCGGTAAATAGGCCAAAGGACCAGTTTCTAAGAAAATTTGACGTGCAACATGCTGATGCGGCTGCGCAGTACGAATTGCACAGGTTAGACCTGCCTGACGATAATCCAACACATCAAAATCAATAAAGGCTTGTTCGCGCACAAAGGAGTTAGCACCATCTGCGCCAATGACTAGCTTAGTCTGTAATTGTGTACCATCGGCCAAATAAATGTGCCAAACGCCAACACCACGCTCTAAACGGGTCACTTTGACTTGCGTTCGATAATCTTGCACTTGTTGCAACATTTGCTGCTGAATCGCTAGATTTAAAATGCTTGGCTCGACCATTGAACCCAGAGCCTGCTCAATAGCGGGTGTACGTTCGTTACTTGCCCCAAAGTTAATTTCGCCATAGCCATTTTTATTCCAAACCTGCATGCCGCTATACGGCATATGTCGCGCCAGTTTAGACCAGACATTGACTGTTTTTAACAGGTGGATGGTGGCCTGACTTAAAGCCAATACACGCGGATTGGCAACTGCAAGGGTTTTCTCTGCATCTAAAATAGGTGCGGCATCTAAAACTGTAGCCTGCACACCCCCTTGTGCCAATAAAAGTGCAGTTAAGCCTCCCACCAAGCCGCCACCAATAATGACGACATCTAACACTTGCGTTTGTTGATTTGCTGTGATCATGCTTTTAACCCCATGGCATAATTGGCGACCAAAGGTTTAATGCCTGGAATGGTATCAAACGCGACTAAGCCTGTATTACGCATAAATTTCAGGATTGGGTTTTGATTGCTAAATCCACGTACCACGCTGTCACAGAATTTAATGACTCGCTGTTGATCTTTCAAACGCGATTGTTCATAGTCACGCAGCATTGCAGCATCGCCTAAATCTGCTGACTGTGCCGCCTGTTCGGTGAGATAACGCAATAATACGTAAGCATCTCGCATACACAAGTTAAAGCCCTGCCCTGCGACTGGGTGAATGGTATGCGCTGCATTACCCATCAGTACAACGCGACCAACCGCCTGTTTTTCTGCCAGAACTTGTGACAATGGAAAACTAAAACGACGTCCTGTTTTTTCAAACTTCCCTGCACGATCACCATAGGCTTGTTGCAAGGCATTTAAAAAGTGTTGATCATTTTCATCGCCAATCCATTCATGTTCTGTACCTTTTGGCACAGGCCACACCACAGAACGGCGATATTCACCTGGCAGGGGCAGCAACGCCAAAGGCCCTAAATGACTAAAACGCTCAAAACCCACATGCGCATGCGGCTTGGAGGTTTGCACTGTGGTCACAATCGCTACTTGGTCATAATCATGTTCCGATGCACCAATGCCCAAGGCTTTACGGCAGAAAGAATCACGACCATCGGCAGCAATCAGTAGTTTGGCAGCAAGCTGTAATTGTTCCTGACCACGTACCGCTTCAATATAGGCAAAATCTGCATCTTGTTTAAGACTGGTGACCTGCACACCATCAATCAATTCAATCAAAGGTTGTTTACGTACTTCGGTCAACAACACTCGACCTAACCATGCATTTTCAATCACCTGACCAAAGCTTTCGACTTTTTCTTGTTCGGCCAATAAACGTGCCTTGCCAAAACTACCTTGTTCGGTAATTTGAACTTCTAAAATAGGCGTAGCATGTTCTTGCAAGGCATCCCATAAACCTAGCTCTTGGTAAATTTGTACGCTGCGACGCGACAAGGCACTGTTACGTGCATCAAAACTGGAATGATACGGCGCAAGGCTGGCATCGTCATAATTGGGGTATTGAATCGCTTCTAGCAACTTCACTGCAATGTTTGACTTAGCCAACATCAAGGCTAAGCTTAGCCCGACCATACCACCGCCTACAATGATCACTTCTTGTTGCATGCCTTGATCCTTTTTATGAGGTATTCGACTTCAAAAGATTCAATCGAAATACGTATAATCTGTAATGGATTTTATCTTACCGCAAAGTCATTTATTTTTATAATGAATTAGTGTTGAAGCTATGGAAGATGATTAGACTTCTTGCAAATGTCCGATTCAAACTATAATTATTAATCCCCCATCTTCTTGCTCCGAGCCATGCATGACACAAGAGAAGATATATTCCATACTTAGTACTATTGATGGCTGATGATCAATTTTGAAATAAGCTCAATGATAAAAATGATCTCACATAATGATTATTATACAAACTATCTTTGTAATGCATATTGCATTACAATATTTCCATACATTCAATAACTGAGAAAAGTGATGGCTACTGTTAATTTCAGGGTCGATGAAGCCCTTAAAGAAAAATCTTATTCTATTCTTAAAGAACAAGGTATTTCACCTACCGATTTCTTCACCAATATTCTTGAATATGTGGCAACGACTGGAAAACTTCCTGTACAAAAAGTATTGCTTTCAGAAGAAGATGCAGAACTATTGGCACTCGTCCGTAAACGCATGAATGATCCTAAAGAGATGTTCGAGGAAGTCACATTAGATGACTTATAATCTTTTACGTCATAAGGACTTCACTGCAGAATGGGAAAAGCTTCCGAGTGCTATCCGCGACCAATTCAAGAAAAAATTAGCCAAAGTCATTGAGCAGCCACATATTCCAAAGAACATGCTTAAAGGTGATCTTGCTGGCTGCTATAAAATCAAATTATTAAAAGCGGGTGTCCGACTTATTTATCAGGTCAAAGATGATCAGGTCGTTATTTTGCTCATTACCGTTGGAAAGCGTGCTGATAACATTGTTTATGATGAAGCAAAAAAGCGGATCAAAGACTAAAAATTATTTACATACTCAAAATTTACACGCGCTTTCTAATAAAAAAGCTGATCACTTGACCAGCTTTGATTAGACCCAATTAAGCAGATTTAGCTTTTGCCATCAATGCTTCAATCTCTTCTACGGTTTTCACCACTTTTGAAGTCAGATTCAATGGCCCGTTCGCAGTCGCAACAATATCATCTTCAATACGGATACCTATACCACGCCATTTAGCATCTACCGTTTCATCATCGGGTGCAATGTATAGACCCGGTTCAACGGTCACCACCATACCTTCTTCATAAACACGCCAGTCTTCACCGTGTTTATAGCTGCCGACATCATGCACATCCATGCCCAACCAATGCCCTGTACCGTGCATATAAAACTGGCGATAACTTTCCGAAGCAATAATTTCTTCTAAATTGCCCTGCATAATGCCTAGATCAAGCAAACCTTGCACCAAAATACGCACCGCAACATGGTGTGGTTCTTTATAGGAGTTACCAATTTGTACAGCTTCAATTGCTGCAATTTGCGCATCCAATACAATGTTATACAGTGCTTTTTGTTCTGGACTGAATTGACCATTCACGGGAAAAGTACGGGTAATATCTGAGGCATAGCACTGATATTCACAGGCTGCATCAATCAGGACTAAATCGCCATCTTTAAGCACTTTGTCATTTTCGACATAATGCAAAATGCAGGCATTTTCACCACCACCGACAATACTGTTATAGGCAGGTACGCAGCCATTTTTACCAAAAATATAATTCAGTTCAGCTTCTAGCTCATATTCCATCATGCCTGCTTTTACTGTTTGCATGGCACGAGTATGTGCTTCTGCACTAATATTTGAAGCAATTTGCATCAGTTCCAATTCAGACTCAGTTTTATGCAAACGCATTTCATCCAGCAAACGATCTAACTGAACAATTTTGGCAGGTGCAGTATTGCCTTGACGATGTTGTGCATCAGCTTGTTGGTTCCATGCCGCAACACGTACATCAAATTCAGTCTGATGCCCCAAGCGATAGTACAACGTGTCTTTATTGACAATTTTGGCGATGATTTCTGCATCTAATTGCGCAATTGCAAAAGACTCATCTGCCTCAAACAGCTCAATTGCACCTTCTAAACCTGCGCGATAACCATTCCAGATTTCCATTTCACGGTTACGTTCACGGCAGAACAACGTGTAGGTATAACCTTCATCAATTGATTCATAGGTTTCAATCACCGCAACTGCTTCAGGTTCAGCAAAACCTGTTAAATAGAAAAAACTGCTGTCGGCACGATATTTATAATCTGCATCACGATTACGCATTGCCACAGGACTGGTTGCAATAATTGCGACACTATTGGGCCCCATCAGTTCTGCAAGTTGATCACGACGTTCTTTAAATTCGACTTGAGTCAGTTTTTTCATAAATACGGTCTACATATATAAAATGATGAAAATATGATTGTTGTAATGACTTAAAGCACCTTACACCGACATACTTAGGCACACAACGCCCGATTAACTCGGACGGTGTGGCGTAAACATTTCAACAACAGCACTTGCGTTTTGTGTGGTTTGTGCAGTTTGTTGACGCGACTTAGCATGTAAGTTTTGCAATAAAGAGCTTTCTTCTACTGGTACTTTTTTACGCCCAACAGATAAACTCACAGGAATCAAACGTACAAATTCATACAATTCCTGATAGCTTTCTTCGCCTTCTTCGTCATTGTCTGAATCTTCAAATTCAACCGCAGCAACATCTTGTAAATGCTCAATCAGTTCGATTTCATCTGAACGAATATGCCCAGAAGCCAAACCAAAACCAAGCACAACGCCTGCACACCAATCTGCCAAAGCTTGCACACGTTCTTGTAAAAGATGTTCATCATCTGGCAACAACGGCAAATAATCCAACTCATCTTCAGACAAGGCATGTGCGACATCTTCTGATTCATCGGTTAAAAGTGAGAGTGCGGCTGGCTCTAATTCTGGCACATTTAAAGTTTCTAAAATCTGCTGCCATTCGGTTTCGGTTGGTGCATTTGTCACACAAACTATACCTGTCAGCAAGCCATGTAACTCACTTGGGCTTGAAATTTCTTCAATGTTAGAAAAATTGCGGAACCATTCCGACCAACCTGAAATATCGTCTTGCATTCGTTTATCCAATCTCTATACTTCGTATATATTACCTTTGTTTGCAATACTGTGCGACCACGATATGTTAGAAGAATTACAGCGTCTACAAGCGTATATTGGTGTTTTAAAAACACGAATTAATCATTATGAAAGTGAAAATGCCGCCCTCAGCACAGCCAAGCAAACTGCTGAGGAACAGCATCATGCTCAAATTGTTCAAAGAAACGGCATCATTACTGCCAAGCAAGATGAAATTGAGAATCTGACTGAGCAATTAAGCAGCACGCAAGCGCAATTACAGCAGTTAAATCAAGATGCGACAGCACTGGCAGACCGTTACAGTCGTTTGGAAAAAAGCTGTACTGATTTGAAAAACCGCTTTCAGGAAATTTTGGCTGAGCGCAATGAATTACGCATTTTAAAAGAAAAAATGCTGAATGATCAGCGTTTAAATCAGCACGAAATTCAGACACTCAAACAAGAACGTGAAAGATTGTTACAAAAAAATGAGCATGCAAAAGCCAAAGTGGAAGCCATTATTCAGCGTCTTGCAATTTTAGGTACAGCTCAAGATCATCATGCGCAAGAAATTCAACAACTTGCCCACCCTGCCGAAGTGAGTGAGGAAGGTTAATATGTCAGTTCAAATTCCAATTGATTTACGTGTTTTAGGACATAGTTTCCGTTTAGCCACAACTGAAGAAAAAAGAGAAGATTTAGAGCGTGCGGCACAATTATTGAATGAACGCTATGATGAGTTTCGTCGTAAAGCGCCCAATATGGAACCGAGCAAACTGATTATTGTGGTGGCTTTAGAGTTGATGCAAGAGGTTCTTTCTATGAATAAATCTTTGCAGCATTATGAGCATTGTGAGCGTTTACTCAGCACCATTTTGCAAGAAGTTGAAGCCCTTACTTAAGTGGTGTTTTTTTGACTTAAGTTTGCATAAAGGCTATGCAAACAAGCTCTATCTTTATAGTTAATTCGTGAACATGAGTTGCCAAGCAACTGAGATGGGTTATACTAATTCTAACTCTGAGGTGTTCGCCAGCGAGTCTATATCCCTGCCGATACTTTAATCTTAGGATTGTGTTCTGCATATTTAGAGCGTATGCCCATCTCGTATGGGAAACCCAGCAAGTATGCGTCGCGTCCGCCTTGAACTTTTTCGGGTTCAGGGTAACGACATGCAGCGGCATCTTCGGAGCTATTTATTTTTAAATATCTAAAAATAAAATGTCTAAAAAATATAAAATCGTTTAGAAAAATGTATCAGCAGAAACCTTAAACCGCTCAGACAGCGCTTTAATATGACGAATATTCAACTGGCGTTTGCCGCTTAAAATCTCCGAAATCACAGATTGAGTTGCAACCTCTGCCAAGTCAGATTGACCTAATCCATGTTGCGCCATCAAAAAAGCTAAAGCAGCACGACCATCTCCATGAGGAATAGGCAGGTGTTCATTTTCATAAACAGAAACCAAGTCACCGAGTTGATGAATCAGCCCCATTAAAGGATGCGTTTCATCATCACCAACAATATCTAAAAGCTCATCTAAAGCCTCGACAAGTGCATGAAAATCTTTTTCATTTTCTGGTTTACTCAGCAAAGGAGCAACGTAGTGCCAGTGATCTACAGCCTGTTTAATCATTGCGTTCATACTAATCCTCCTTCCAATGACCTTTGTCATATTCTTTATGGGATAACACATGACGAATATACACACGCTTTGCCTGATACATCACAACAGCAATAAGTCGAATCTTATTCCCACCAATATCGAATACATGAAACTTTCCAACTTTATCAACTGCTGGAAATAACTGCTTCATTTCGGCAAAGTCTTTCGGATCATTTGCCTTAATAATTCGATACCAACCATCGAGTGCTGTTTCAGCCTGTGGCCACTTGTGCATTGCCTCTATAATTCTAGCGTGGGTGATCACATGCATAATATTTTATCGCATTTTGCTATAAATCAAGTATAAACTGATTATCGCATATTGCAATATTTTATAGCGAATTAAACAAACTCAGTTTCACCAACTTGATGATAGTGACGATTAAAATAAACCAACGCCTGATCTTGTTGATTTTTTTGAATAGCAACAATTGGGCAAATAAAAATAGTATGCGTCCCCACTTCTTGAATTTGTGAAATTTCACAATCAAAACTGACCAATGCATTTTTTAATATAGGAGCACCTGTTTCCAAAGCTGCCCATTCAGCCTGCTTAAAACGCTCATCGGAACTCAATTTTGATGAGGCAAATGCATTAGAAAGATGTTCTTGTTCTGCATTTAGCACATTCACACACAGCACTTTATTCTCTAAAAAACTGAGATGAGAACGCGATGATTTGTTCATACACACCAATAATGTTGGCGGTGTATCTGTCACGCTACATACCGCAGATGCAGTAAAACCATGACGTCCTGCATCTCCCATTGTCGTCACTACATTGACTGCACTTGATAAGAAAGACATTGCATTTTTGAAGTCTGTTGCTTTAACCATCACCGTATTCCAACACTCAACTTTTTTAGAAAGTTCAAAGGATGCTTTTTGCCTGAAAAAGCATCCCTGATTCACTTAACTTAAATTCACTTGGCTTGAATTCACTTCGCCTGATCGAACGCTTAACTAGATAATTCTTGGCGAATAATCTTCGTACCAGCAGCCAAAGCCTGTAACTTGCCTCGTGCAACCTGACGACTCAATGGTGCCATTCCACAGTTAGTCGATGGGTACAACTTGTTAGCATCGACAAATTGCAATGCTTTGCGCAATGTATCTGCAACTTCATCGGCTGTTTCAATCGTATTCGTTGCGACATCAATCGCACCCACCATCACCTTTTTACCACGGATAAGTTCAAGCAAATCCATCGGAACACGTGAGTTGTGACATTCCAGTGAGATAATATCCAAATTAGACTGCTGTAGTTTTGGGAAAACTGCTTCGTATTGACGCCATTCTGAGCCGAGTGTTTTTTTCCAATCGGTATTGGCTTTAATGCCATAGCCATAGCAAATATGCACGGCTGTTTCACATTTCAAACCTTCTAACGCGCGCTCTAATGTTGCCACGCCCCAGTCATTCACCTCATCAAAAAACACATTAAACGCAGGTTCATCAAACTGGATGATATCCACGCCTGCTGCTTCAAGTTCACGCGCTTCCTGATTCAGGATTTTGGCAAATTCCCACGCCAGTTTTTCACGGCTCTTGTAGTGCGCATCGTATAAAGTATCAATCATGGTCATAGGACCAGGCAGCGCCCATTTGATGGGTTGATCTGTCAGTGAACGCAGGAATTTGGCATCTTCAACAAAGACTGGTTTTTGCCTAGAAACTGCACCCACCACAGAAGGGACACTGGCATCATAACGATCACGAATTTTGACTGTTTCACGTTTTTCAAAATCGACACCTTCAAGGTGTTCAATAAAGGTGGTGACAAAATGCTGACGGGTTTGCTCCCCATCACTCACAATATCAATCTCTGCTTGCTGTTGTTCATGCAGTGATAGACGTAGCGCATCTTGTTTTGCGTCCAGTAATTCTTGCCCTGTTAATTTCCAAGCTGACCAAAGCTTTTCAGGTTCTGCGAGCCACGAAGGTTTAGGTAAACTGCCAGCCGTTGAGGTCGGTAATAAAATAGCCATTTTGAATCTTCTATCTGTATTTTAAGTTAAGCAACACGTTCTTGATTGGCAGCATGTAGCGGCACGAACTTGGCAGCCCATTGTTCAAGAATATCTTGATAAGGCTTGATAAAGTTTTCTTCAGTCCATTTGCCCTGCTTGACTGCCAACTGACCTCGCTCAACACGGTCATATACAACTTGGGTTAATGAATAATCCTGATAATTCAAACTTGGCTGATAGACCTCGCCTGCAGGTGAGTTGGTGTTATAAATTTCAGGACGATAAATTTTCTGGAAACTTTCCATAGTACTGATGGCACTGATCAACTCAAAATCTGTGTAATCATGCAGTAAATCGCCAGAAAAATAGAACGCAAGCGGTGCATTGCTATTTTCAGGTTTGAAGTAACGCACGGTTAAACCCATTTTTTCAAAATAGTCATCGGTTCTTGAATATTCATCATTTTTATATTCTGTACCTAAGACAGGATGCACATTGGTCGTACGATAATAAGTTTTTGTGGTTGATACGCTCAGGCAAATCACAGGTTGTTTTTGAAACTCAGCTTGGAACACTGCTGAACTGACCAAATGCTGATAAAGCTTGCCATGTAAATCACCAAAACTTTCAGGCTTTTCATTTACTTTGCAGCCTAATGCTGGCAAGACCACACTAAAATCATAATCACGAACATACGATGAAAAACTGTTGCCAATCATGCCTTCAATACGTTCATTTGTTTGATGATCTGTGATCGTACTTTTTAGCATTTCAATGAATGGAAAAGTTTTGCCATTTCCTTCAATATCAATTTCTGCAGAAATAATGTCGATTTCAAGCGAATAACGATCACCTTTTGGGTTATCGCAAGATGCCAGCGAGTTAAAACGATTATTGATCATCGCTAAAGTTCTGCGTAAATTTTCCTGACGTCTTTCACCACGCGCCAAATTTGCAAAATTGGTGGTTAAACGCGTGTTGTTAGCAGGTTCATAGTTTTCGTCAAAACGAATACGTTTAATTGAACAGGTGAATGGCTTTGTCATGATGATCTACTACCCAAATTTAAAAAGTTAAAATTTCTGAATGAGGGTATTTATACTGGAACGACAAAGTGAATAAAAATGATTTAACCTCAGTCCAAAGTGAATTTTATTCACCTTAATTTAAAATATGCAGCAAAACATCTAAAAATGATGGTTTTTCTGTTATCCCTTAAATTTAAAAATTAAAATAAATATTTCAATAACAACAAGTTAAAACCAAAAAATATTTTTATTCCGATAAATATTGAAGAGTATATTTTAGAGGACAGCACATAGTTCATTCAGTAGATTTCAGCCCTGAATGAATGAAACTCAGCTTGAAGTTAGAAAATCTCAGCTTCTGATTGGCTTGGTTTAGCATCTTCGTGATCAAAATGTATTCAGTTGGTCACATCAAAAAACAACGAGAAAAAATCGGCAGGCAAAAAAATAGGTCAATTCGTCAGTTGACCAATTGACCTTACGATAAGCTCACACATTGGAGCTTCTTAGATGATGCAGTTTTATTGAACTTGTGCAGGAAAATCATCTTCTGCCAATGCAGCCGTAATTTGATCTACAGTTGCAGTGCTTTCCACGGTCACAATTTTAGTCGCTAAATCGACTTCAACTTTTGCAGCAGGATCAACATCTTGAATGGTTGCCGTGACACCACGTGCACAACCGCCACAAGTCATATTTTCAATCAATAGTTTCATTGCGAACTCCACACTTCTGCCTTTGTTGAACTGTAGTTTAAAGCTTACCATGCTGGCAAGGTCAAGTCTATTTTGGGCTAAAATTTACTTGACCTTACCATCGTGTCAATCTATATGCTAAACACATCCTCCAAATTATAGAGACGACCATGGACGCAAAACACCCAAATGCCTCTCCCTATCAGGAAACTTTGTCTATAGAAGGCATGACCTGTGCCTCATGTGTCGGGCGTGTCGAAAAAGCCTTAAAAAAAGTCGATGGTGTAGAAAAAGCTGAAGTGAATCTTGCAACAGAAAAAGCACTGATTCACGCATCGCAACCTTTAGACCGTGCACTGCTCATTAAGGCAGTGCAACGTGCAGGTTTTGATGTAGCTGCCATTCAACCAATAGAACTGTCTATTGATGGCATGACCTGTGCCTCGTGTGTAGCACGTGTCGAAAAAGCCTTAAAGAAAGTGTCTGGTGTAGAACAAGCCAATGTCAATTTGGCGACTGAACGCGCATGGATTCAACCGAATGCCACAGTTTCTAGCCAAGACCTGATTCGAGCGATTCAAAAAGCAGGTTATGACGCCAAACTGCTGCAACACGACTCTAACGAACAACACGATAAAAAGAATCTGGAACAGCAACAACTGAAACGTGATTTAGTAATTTCACTGATTTTAGCCTTGCCTGTGTTTATTCTGGAAATGGGATCACACATGATTCCTGCCTTTCACATGTGGGTGATGCACAATATTGGGCAACAACAAAGTTGGTTGATTCAATTTGCTTTAACCACATTGGTGCTGCTGTTACCAGGACGTCGTTTTTATCAAAAAGGGATTCCAGCGCTGTTACATTTTGCGCCTGATATGAACTCTTTGGTGGCGGTAGGAACTTTGGCTGCATACAGTTTTTCATTGGTGGCAACGTTTATGCCGCAGCTTTTACCCGAAGGCACAGTGCATGTTTATTATGAAGCTGCGGCAGTGATTGTCAGTTTGATTTTGCTGGGTCGTTATTTTGAAGCCAAAGCCAAAGGTCGCACCTCGCAAGCCATTCAGCATTTAATTGGCATGCAAGCTAAAACTGCACGTATTCATCGGGATGGTCAAATCATTGAAGTGCCAGTGGCGGAAGTCAGCTCCAATACCATTGTCGAAATCCGCCCAGGTGAGCGCATTCCTGTAGATGGTGAAGTGATCGAAGGTCATAGTTATATAGATGAGTCAATGATTACAGGTGAGCCTGTTCCTGTAGCCAAACAAATAGGCAATCAAGTCGTAGGTGGCACCATCAACCAAAATGGCACACTAAATATTCGTGCCACTGCCATTGGTGAAGCTTCGGTGTTGGCGCAAATTATTCGCATGGTCGAGCAGGCGCAAGGGTCTAAATTACCCATTCAAGCCTTGGTGGATAAAGTAACCATGTGGTTTGTACCTGCCGTGATGTTATTGGCTGCACTTACTTTTATTGTGTGGTTTATTTTTGGCCCAGAACCTGCCCTGACCTTTGGTTTGGTCAATGCAGTCGCTGTTCTAATTATTGCCTGCCCATGTGCGATGGGTTTAGCCACACCGACTTCAATTATGGTGGGAACAGGTCGTGGCGCTGAAATGGGCGTGCTGTTTCGTAAAGGCGAAGCTTTGCAGCTTTTGCAAGATGTTAAAGTGGTCGCGGTGGATAAAACAGGAACGCTCACCGAAGGCAAACCGACATTAACCGATTTTCATGTGCAATCGGGTTTTGATGCAGATCAGGTCTTTGTACTTTTAGCATCGGTAGAAGCGAAATCTGAGCATCCCATTGCATTGGCGATTGTGCAAGCTGCAACAGAAAAGCAAGTCAGTTTACTGCCTGTTACCGAATTTGACAGCATCACAGGTTCAGGTATTGAAGCACTGGTGAATGGTCAACGTATTCAGATTGGTGCAGACCGTTATATGCAACAAATTGGGCTAGATGTTAGCGCTTTTAATGCAGAAGCTGCACGTTTAGGACAAGAAGGCAAAACACCCATTTATATGGCGATTGATCAACAACTGGCAGCCATTGTTGCCGTTGCAGACCCAATTAAAGACACGACTTTTGCTGCTATTGCAGCGTTGCATCAACTGGGTTTAAAAGTGGCGATGATTACGGGAGATAACCGACATACGGCTCAGGCAATTGCTGCACGTTTACAGATTGATCATGTGGTGGCCGAGGTTTTACCTGAAGGCAAGGTCGATGTTGTACGTGAATTACAACAGCAATTTGGACGTGTGGCTTTTGTGGGTGATGGTATTAATGATGCCCCTGCTTTGGCACAAGCCGATGTTGGAATTGCGATTGGCACAGGCACAGATGTTGCGATTGAAGCAGCCGAAGTGGTGTTGATGTCGGGCAATTTACAAGGTGTGCCCAATGCAATTGCTTTGAGTAAAGCCACCATCCGCAATATTCGTCAAAATCTATTTTGGGCATTTATTTATAATATTGCCTTGATTCCAATTGCTGCAGGCGTGCTATACCCGTTTGCAGGTATTTTGCTCTCGCCTATTTTTGCTGCGGGCGCGATGGCATTATCTTCAGTGTTTGTATTGGGTAATGCGCTCCGTTTAAAATATTTCCAAGCAGCACAGATTTAAATGCAACATACAAAAGGGTTTAGAAGATTGCTCTACGCCCTTTTTATGAGAGAAGTCACATGAATATTGGTCAAGCCTCTAAGCTATCGGGTATTTCCAGCAAAATGATTCGTTATTATGAGCAAATTGGTTTACTGGATACCGCCAAACGCTCTGCTTCGGGTTATCGGATTTATTCTGAGCAAGATTTAAAAACTTTGTCTTTTATTAAGCATGCACGGGATTTGGGGTTTTCTTCTGAGCAAATGAAAGAATTGCTAGGTTTATGGAAAAATGCTGACCGACAAAGTGCAGAAGTGAAGCAACTCACGCTTAAACATATTGAAACCTTAAAACAGAAGATTACGCAATTACAGGAAATGGCGAACTGGTTGCAAAGCTCTGCAGATCATTGCTCTGGCGATGAACAGGCAGATTGTGTGATTTTGAAAGATATTGAATTGGGGAAGTGATTTGGAATTAAGCTTCCCCCATTCAAACAAGACCTGACAGTTATCCACTTGTTAGAAACCATTGTTGTATCTGTCAGCTTAAATTTAACTTAGGAAATCTACATCCCTATCTTTTTAATACATAGCATAAAAAAACTCACACTTTGGGGAAGTGTGGGGGGGAAACTTGGAATATCTGTTACTTTATGGGAGCGTATTATATATAAACACAATTTGAATTGATAGATATTCTAAACAATTTACGAGATAAATTTAACACTTTTTAAGAATCTCTCCAATAAACTGCACAACAATCAAGTTTTAGCACTATTCATTACGCATATTTTAGCGCGGTAATTCATACCCTTTTTCATTAATTAAACGAACCGCAGCATCACAGACTTCTGCATCATAAATTGTACCGTGTCCACGTATGACTTCTGCAAGTGCGACATCTACCCCTAATGCGAGGAGAAATAAATGACTTTAAGTCAAATACGTCTAGCGATACTAAGTCACGAGATAATTTAGGCATACTTTACCCTGCACCCAACCGATGAATGGTTTTTAGACTGACTTCGCTCACTACAGGTACCACAATATTCTGAAAAGACATCACGATATTTCCTATTTACTTGCAAGCCTGATTGAATCAATCTCTTTTATCATCTTACAAGCTATTGATCATTTTTTAAGGCATTTAAAGGTTGAAATTTAAGGAAATTTTATAAAAAACTCCAAGCTCAAACTCAAAAACCACATTACGACTTCATCTATTTTGTGAAATACCTCTCATTTTTAAACGATAAATTTTTTAGAATGATTTATGCTATATCACACATCAATAAACGAAAATTGAATAACAAGAGAGTTTGATCTATGCCACATTCTTACCACCTCGAAAAACACTATATTGAACGGTCTGGATGGTTACGTGCTGCAGTATTGGGTGCGAACGATGGGATCATTTCTGTGACCAGTTTGGTCGTGGGGATGGCAGCCAGTGGTGCATCTTCTCAAACATTGTTAATTACCTGTATTGCAGGCTTAATTTCGGGCGCTGCTTCTATGGCAGCAGGTGAATATATTTCGGTGAAATCTCAACAAGACATTGAACAAAATGACCTTGCGATGGAAGCACGTGAATTAAAACTCAACCCAGAGCATGAGCTAAAAGAGCTCACCAATATTTATATGATTCGCGGTTTAGATGCCAAATTGGCAGAACAAGTGGCCATACAATTGACTGCTCACAATGCTTTAGATGCCCATGCCCGTGATGAAATTGGTATTTTAGAACACACCGCAGCGCGACCCTTTACCGCAGCATTTTCTTCGGCATTGGCATTTACTATAGGTTCATTATTCCCGTTGGTGTCTATTTTACTCTTACCTGAACATCTATTAGACAAAGGCGTGATGTTGGTCGGTGTAATCAGTCTAGGGGTTATGGGTGCGCTTGCCAGCTATGTCGGTGGCGCAAGTATGTGGAAAGGTGCATTGCGTGTCATGATCTGGGGTATTGTCGCCATGGTATTCAGTGCGTGGATTGGTTCAATGTTCCATGTCGCTATGGCTTAAAATCTAGAAAACTCAGTATAAAAATCTGCCCTATCTTTGGATAAAAATATGTTCAGAGATAGGGCAAGCTTCAGAAATAACATGAATGAACAGCTTATCCATGCAAAGTTTATATCTCTAAAACTTCTATCTTCAAAGTTAATCAAATAAAACTACAACAGATTCAGCCCACAATTTTAAGTCAGTTTTAAGTTTCAAATTTTAAACTAAAGCATCTTAAAGTCTTTTGAATCATTGACAATGTCTAAGCAGCCCGAATCACCACTTGCTCCATCTATCTTTGCCCGACTACGCTTTTGGCAAAAACCGATTTCTTTATTCTATTTCAATCTACTGCTTGCCCTATGGTTAGGCTTGGTATTGAACTATGGATTTTATGAGAAAATTCAACAATTCACACCTTATCAGGGCATTAAAGCCATAGGCTTATTGATTGCAACTGTGATCGTCATCGTATCGGCGTATCATCTGTTGCTGCAATGGCTAAACTGGCGTTGGAATGCCAAAATATTAGCCAGTATTTTGATTGTAGTCGGTGGATTCAGCGCTTATTTTGTTAATAGCTTGGGCGTAGTGATTACCGCAGACCAAATTCAAAATATGCTGCAAACCGATGTACGTGAAGTACGTGATCTTTTGTCTGTACGCTTAGTGGTTTGGAGTGTGCTGTTTGTACTATTGCCATTGGTCTTGGTGTGGTCTGTTAAAATTCAGCCGACTCATTTTGCCCGTCAATTACTGCAAAAGACTTTAGGCAGTGTAGTTTCGATTGTGCTGATTTTGGGTTTATTGTTCTGTTTTTATGTGGATTATGCTGCAATCTTCCGCGAGCATCGTGATTTAAAAGGCATGCTTTCTCCACAAAATGCGATTGCCTCTAGTCTATCGTATTATAAAAAGAAAGCACCCAAACAGAATTTGCCGCTGCTGCGCTATGGTGAAGATGCACATTTAATTCAACGTGCGCAAACAGGCACAGCACCCAAAATTATGCTGTTGGTGGTTGGTGAAACTGCACGTGCTGAAAGCTTCTCGCTGAATGGCTACGCAAAAAATACCAACCCTGAACTCTCTAAGCTGCCTGTGATTAATTTCACTCAAGTCAGCTCTTGTGGTACAGCCACGGCTGTTTCTGTGCCGTGCATGTTCTCGGGGATGCCACGCCAAAATTATGATGAACAACTGGCAAGTCACCGTGAAGGATTACTGGATATTGCTCAGCGTGCAGGTTATCAAGTCACTTGGATTGATAACAATTCAGGCTGTAAAGGTGCCTGTGATCGGGTGCAGCAATATCAAATTCCTGCAGCGCTAAAACAAAAATGGTGTGATGCCAGCGGTGAATGTTTAGATGAAATTTTAGTGGACAGTTTGCAGGCTTATCTTGCTCAGCTTGACCCGAAAGACAGACGTTCACATTTAATTATCTTGCACCAAATGGGCAGTCATGGACCTGCTTATTTCAAACGCTCAACCGTAGCTTATCAACCCTTCCAACCGACGTGTAACAGCAATGCGATTCAGGGTTGCAGTGCCGATGCCTTACGCAATACCTATGACAACTCGATTGTGTATACCGACCATGTTTTAAGTCAGTTGATTCAAACTTTAGAGCAACAAAAACACTATCAAACTGGTTTTTGGTATTTATCTGATCATGGAGAATCGACAGGCGAACATGGTTTATATTTACACGGCGCACCGTATTCTATGGCACCCACTCAACAAACTCATGTACCGATGCTGATGTGGTTTTCAGAAACTTGGCAACAACAAAATGCTGCGCAAGTGAATTGCTTAAAAGCACAACGCCAAACAGCATTGAGTCAGGACAATCTTTTCCCAAGTTTATTGAGCTTACTAGATGTAAAAAGCCAAGTGATTGATCCGAAAAATGATATGCTGAATCAATGTTCTGCCCCATCTACCACTCAACCGCAGCACGAGTCATCACATGCCTAAAATATTAATCATTGAAGATGATTTTATGATTGCCGAATCGACCCAAACCTTGCTCAAGTTACAGCAATTTGATGTTACTTGGGTGAACAACGGGATTGATGGCTTAAAGCAATTAGAGCAGCAAGATATCCAGTTGGTGTTGCTGGACTTAGGCTTACCCATGATGGGCGGCATGCAGGTATTAAAAAACATTCGCCAGTTACATCCACAATTGCCCGTGCTGATTATTTCTGCGCGTGATCAATTGCAACAACGGGTGGATGGTTTAAATCAGGGTGCAGATGATTATTTAATTAAACCCTATGAATTTGATGAATTACTGGCGCGAATTTATGCCCTGCTCAGACGTAGCGGCGCACAAAATCCTGTAAACGATACCGCACATATTTTAAGTTATGGCGATTTAGTCTTAGATACCGAACAACATTTGGCAAAATTCAAAGGTGAATATATCGAATTGTCGAATCGTGAATGGGCAATTTTAATGGCTTTGGTCAGCCACCCTAATAAAATTTTCTCTAAAAGTAATTTAGAAGATAAATTATATGATTTTGACAGTGAAGTCAGCAGCAACACCATTGAAGTCTATATTCACCATTTACGCGCCAAACTTGGCAAGGACTTTATTCGTACCATTCGTGGTTTGGGCTACCGTTTAGGGCAAATTTAATGCAATCCTACTCTTTGCAAAAACGTCTGATTGTTTATGTTTCTATCTTTAGTGTCATGTTGGGCTGCGTTTTGGTATTTGCAGCGTATCGAATTGCCCTAGAAGAAATGAATGAAATTTTAGATGCACAAATGCAAAGTTTGGCAGAACGCATTGCAGCGAACCATCCTGAACCTACACAGAGCCAAATCGATTTAAATCAGAGATATAGCGAAGAAGACTTATTTGTCGATATTTGGTCATATGACGATGCTACAACACAATTACACCCTCAAGATGTGTTGCTACAACCCGTAGAAAAACCAGGGTTTTATAATCATCAAACCGAAGTTGGACTGTGGCATACCTATATTTTGCCGCAAGAAACCCTACAGATTCAAATTAGCCAGCAAAACTCTGTGCGCCAATATTTAGCTTTAGAATTAGCGGCAAATATGTTTATTCCCTATGCAATATTTTTACCCTTTGCCCTTTTGGCTTTGGGTTGGCTGATTCGTCATAATTTTCAACCACTAAATAACTTTAAAAGCGAATTGGCACGTCGTAAAGCGCAGGATCTCAGCCCGATTCACATGTTGGATTATCCTGTCGAGCTTGCACCCACGATTCAGGAAATGAATCAGTTATTTACGCGAATTTCTGCCGCACAGCAGGAACAGCGCCAGTTCGTTGCCGATGCTGCACATGAATTACGTACCCCACTCACTGCACTCAATTTACAAGTACAAATTTTATTGCAGCAATTTCCACATAGTGATGCCCTCAATAATTTAAGCCAAGGGGTTTTGCGTTTACAGCATTTAGTCAATCAGTTATTAAGCTTAGCCAAGCAAGATGCCTCAGATAGTCTAATTGAAAACGATCAAACCCTATCTTTAAATCAAATGACCATTGCCTGTGTGGAACAGCTCATTCAATTGGCATTGCAAAAAGATATTGATTTAGGTGTCGAACAACGCCAAGAGTTAAATATTCATGGACAAAGTTCTGCTTTACATTCCATTATTTATAATTTAATTGATAATGCGATTAAATATACCCCCAAACAAGGCGTGATTAATGTGACTATTTTTCAGCAAGAACAACATGCAATTTTGCAAATTGAAGACAGTGGTGCAGGCATTGACCCCGCACTATTCAATCAAATTCGACAGCGTTTTTACCGTATTCATAACCATGCGGAAATTGGTAGTGGTTTAGGTTTATCTATTGTAGATAAAGCCACCCAACGCTTAGGTGCAAGTTTAGAGTTTTCTAAAAGTGCCAGTTTAGGTGGTTTATGTGTGCAGGTTAAATTTCCGATGCGTTAAGATCGGGTTTTAAGTTAGATTTTGAGTGTGCAATTTATGCGCCAAGAATGCATAGGCAACCACATTCAAACACCAAGTAATCCAGCCTGTCCAAAGATTATGACTAAAAAAATGTGCCCCGCGCATCATTTGCGCCCAGCCCATCCCCATGCCTAAAATACATGCTGCAATTAAGAAAAAATAAGCACGTTTAGGTTGAGCAACCCGATAAACAAAATATCCTACCAATAAAGCAAAACCACTTGAGGCATGCCCACCAGGAAAACAATGCCCTGCCGTTGCACTTAAATCCCACCAAACGCCATGCGCTGTGGCAATGCTCATATCCCACGGGCAAGCATGTGCCGACTGCGATTTAAGTATTGCAATCACACTGGTTGAAATCACCGCCATCCAAAAGAAATAGCCAAACTCCCAACGACGAGCACGTAATTTTTGAAATCTGAAAGACAGCAACCAAGCCAGCAAATAGCTCAGATATACTGCAATCAGGATATATTTGACATACCGATGATTTAATACAGCCAATGCCCAGTCTTGTCGAAGTGGAAATTCTGCATGAGCATCCACAAAGGGTTGAATGAGGTATAAATCTAGCCTGCCTGCAACGCTAAAGAAATTGAGCAATATCAGCAAACTCAGAAGGAGTAAAATTGCTTGAAGAAGTAAAAATTTTGAATGCTGATGCCGCATGAGGAATACTCAACTCACTATCTATTTTAAAGTCTGTTTTATGCTTGTTTTTTAAGGAATTAAGCAGAAATCAGGCATGCACCCCAAGTCAATGCGATAATTGCCAAAGCAACAAATTGCGCTGCACTGCCCATATCTTTGGCATTTTTAGACAAGGGATGTTGCTCAATTGAAACACGATCGACCACAGCTTCAATGGCTGAATTAATCAGTTCGACAATGATGGCAAGTAAACACACCACTATCATGATCACTTGTTCGACACGACTAACAGGCATGAAAAAACTGAGTGGAATCAGCAGTGAATTAATCAGAATGATTTGCCGAAATGCCGCTTCATTTTGAAAGGCGGCTTTAAACCCTGCCAAAGAATAGCTTGTGGCATTCAAAATCCTTTGTAAACCAGAAGTGCCTTTGTAAGGAGAGCGTGGAAGCATAGTGAATCTGATTTGAAATAAATCCGATGTTAAGTCACTTAGCTTAAAATTGGCTTAAATATAACCTTTTGAGACTATTAAATTAAATCTGTGTAATATGTAACATTATGAATGCCTATTGAATAATAAGACTCCATCTAAAGTAAGCTGTAAATACCATCAATTTCTTATTGTTGAATCTAAAGTTGTATCAATTGCTCGGCTTCAACTTGCTTAATATCAAAATCAGGACTTTCTTTGGCTTGAATAATTTGCACAGGAATAAAGCGCACTTGAACCACACTTGGTTTTCCACGTGGGTCTTGTGCTAATTTTTGATTCAATGCAGAAATCTGTTGAGGTTTTGGCGCTATATCTCCACGCAAGACTACGCGAATTAAAGTCATCTCTTTACGCCGATCAAACTGCACCGTATCAATCAAATTATTATGTTGATTAAATTGACTTTCAATCAAGCTTTCTACCTGATGTTCATACATCTGTTTATTTAACATCATCATAAAGTTAAAGCTTAAATAGATACCCAGCGCAAAAAGTACTAAAAGACTCACGATATTTCTTTTAATAAATTCAATTACTGTGCTATTTACTTCTTCATCTGAACCGCGTCTAAAACCTGCTGCCCATAACACCAGTGAAGAACTAATTTGAATAGCAACAATATTGGTCAGTGCCAACAGCAGAGCATTTGCTGCATGTTTCCATTCCAGATGCGCAATTAATATGCCACTTGCAACCAGCGGCGGTACCAAAGCAGTCGCAACTGCAACGCCAACAACAGCCACAGACAGACGTGGTGAAACGGCTGCAAATGCCCCTGCTGCACCACCCGCAAGTGCAATCATTAAATCCATAATGGTAGGCTGAGTTCTAGACAGAATTTCATGGGTGATAGGTAAGTTAATATTGATAAGACCTAAAATGATGCCAATACTGACAATCATCGACACACCTAAAACTAAGGTTTTAAATGCTGTTTTAAAAAACAACCATCGATTATCAATAAATGCTAAAGCCATACCTGAAATAGGGCCTAGCATCATCGCAACCAGCATTGCACCAATCACCACTGCGGCTGAATTTGACAATAAACCATAGCCCGCAATAATCGCTGCCAAAGCATTCATTATAAAAAAGGTTTTGCTTGGTAAGGCATCCGCTTGAATGTTCAACCGTACTTGTTTATGATCAATTTTTTTAGAATTTTCGCGCTCCGCCTGTTTGTATTTCAGCTTTTCTTTCAAAAGTTCATATTTTTCTTGTTCAGGACTGTCTTCAACCACTATCGTTGGATCTTGATCTTTTTCCAAAGCATACCTCCGTGTCAGCTAAAGAAGAATCTTTATAAATCCTCATACGGCCGTAGACTTTGTGCAATTACGCCCATCATGTTTAGCTTCATACAATTTATTATCTGCAAGTTTCAGTACATCAGAAACATCTTCTGCATCTCGAGGCCAAAAAGCGATGCCAACAGAGATGGTGATTTGACCCATCTGATTAATCGTAGTTTCCTGCATGGTTTTTCTAAGCCGCTCTGCAGCTTTATACACCACATTTGCATCTGCAGTCGTCATTAAAACTAGAAATTCTTCACCGCCACTACGACAGCAAACATCCTGTTCCCTAAAATTAGTTAGCATTATTTGCGCGAGCGTTTTAAGTACCACATCACCTTGATCATGCCCATACTGATCATTAATTTGCTTAAAAAAATCTATATCAATGGCTAATACTGCAAATTCGGTACGAGTCTCTAGCAGTTCATTTAAAAATAATTGCATACCACGACGGTTATATAAACCTGTTAATGGGTCCGTATTGACACGATGTTTTAACTCCGCAATCCGATCACTAAAGGTTTCCGAACTCATTAATAATGAGGTTCTAAACTTTAAAACCTCGAAATACCACGGATCAACTTCCTTAATTTTATTTTCAATGTCCGCATGATTGAGCATACTTGCCATACGTGCCAAGCGGTTCAAAGGTGAAGAAATAAAGCTTGAGATATACCAAATCAATAAAAAAATAAAAAAGTAAAAAATGAAGATTCCAATCGATACTTTAAAAATCAGCGTATTAGCTTGTGCAAGTAAATCATCTGTGGGCTGCTGAGAAACTACAATCCAATTTACACTTGGAATATGTGCAAAACCCGCCAAATTATCTATACCTAAACTATTCTTTAAACGAATTGATCCCTTTGTATTCTTATTAATATAATCCAAACCTGTATTATTGATAATTTTTTCACCAATTCGCTTTTTATCTGGATGAAAAATAATACGATTATGTTGATCAATCACATACATATAACTTTTTTTATAATCATACTGAGTATTGAGCATGGTATTAATCAAGTTCTGCTCCTGTAAATAAATCGTACCACTGATTAAGCCTAAATATTGATGTGTTTTATTATAAATAGGTTGTGACATCATGACGATTAAATTATTACTTATAGACCAATAGGGAGATGAAATATAAGTTTTCTTTTTTTCAATAGATCCATCAATACCAATGGTACTATAAGCCTGATTAAAATTAAGTTTTAATGTATTAGGTGCATAAGCTAAAATATGTTTATTCTGCTCTACCAATAAAACACTATTAAAATTATTCGATTGATTTTTTAAGCGTTGTACTTCTTCTTTTCTAACTTGTGTATTATAAAATTTTTTTTCTAATAAACGTGCACTATAATCCAACTGTTCCTTAAAATGTATTCAAACATACTCAAGGACTAATTCGCACTCTGTTAATGTCTTGTTGCCAAGCGTGTAACTAGAGCCTGAGTCGGTCAGTTCCGACTTGTAGCGGTCAGTCCGTTCTTGCAATATACGCTTTACAGTTTTGTAAGGCG
>NZ_JAYFSK010000018.1:0-47665 GCF_041464035.1 Acinetobacter sp. AL9
TGGTTGAACGATTATGGCGGAGCGTTAAATATGAAGAGGTGTATCTCAAAGCTTATAGCAGTGTCACAGATGCGAAAAAGCAATTGAGTGCATATTTTGAGTTTTATAATCTGAAACGACCTCATTCAAGTCTAGACAAAATGACACCAAATGAGTTTTACTATGATCAGCTACCCCAACAAAACAAGGTGGCTTAACTAGAGCGGAATATCACTTATAAATACGCTTTTAGTTGTTCAAACAAGTGGAACCACCTCTAACTATGACGCACTCGATCAAAGTCTCAATTAAAAATATAAATAAAAAATATATACTTAAAGTATAAAGTTAATACCTGAGATCAGAATGAGCCAAGAGTCTTCTAAGGTCATCACTCGCCAATGGATGATTATTCAGTTTTTATTAAATAGTAAATATGTAAGTAGCAATGAAATTGAAAAATATTTACTCACTAAAGGTGTAGTGACAACTCAGCGGACTATTCAAAGGGATTTAAATCTATTGGAAACATTATTTCCTTTGGAGTGTCGCCGTGATTGTATGCCTTATAGTTGGAGATGGAAAAAAGTAGAACAGTCGGTCAAGGGGGTGAGCTTGTCGCAGGCCTTAATCTTAAGGCTTGTTGACGATCAGTTGAGTGATATTTTACCTGAACATACACAGCAAGAATTATTACCATTATTCCAAAAGGCACGATTGATTACATCAAATGCTGTTTATGAAGAGGATGAAGCAAGCCTTCTTGATATTTTGACTAAAGATCGAAAGCGAACAATTGGATTAGTACAGTCTTCGATAACTCAGGAATTGGCTTTAGGGGTTACTCATAAAGTTACAAAAATTTATAAAGATATTTTTAATACTGAAGATCGTGAAACCAAGAAGTACTTAAAAACATTAAGTACATTACTTGAATCATACGAAATGCCAGAATTGGCAAATGCTTTAAAAAATTAATTTTACGAGAGTGAAAAAGATGTTTAAAACACAGCAAAATATACAAACACATATTCCAGAACTTGAAACATTACTTCAAAAATATGATTTATCTGTTGAGCCACTCATTCAGCTAAAATCAAATGTTGAAAATTTTAAGGTCCGTGTGCCATTGATTGGGGCATTTAGTGCTGGTAAATCATCTTTGATCAATGCTTTGATTCAGAAGAAACTACTTTGTGTTGAAATTGACCCTGCAAGTAATTTAGCGACTGAAATTAGTTTTTCAAAAGATGAAATCATTAAAGGCTTTAAAGCGAATAACTTTGTTAAAAATCTGACAGCACAAGAATTAAAAGACCAAGAGTTTTTAGATTTGATGCCTGATGGACATATTGAAGTACAGCTCAACCAAGCATTTTTGCAATCTCTTCCTCATTTATGTTTAGCAGATTTACCAGGTTTAGACTCAAAATCTGATGCTCATATGCAAGCAATTCATCATTATTTAGGGCGTAGTTTGGCCTATGTAATTACCGTAAGTAGTGAAGAAGGGACGTTAAAAGATAGTATTAAAAAGTTTCTACAAGAATTAGCACTGCATAAAGCACCTGTCGTAGTGATTATTACCAAAAATGATAAAAAAACACCTGAAGAAATGGTCGCGATTAAATCGCAAATTACTGAACAAGTAAGATCATTATTACCTGAAGGAAATTATTTAGATGTTGTGTCTGTATCTTCGAAAAAGAAAGATATAGCTGAAGCTGTTGAAGCATTCCAAAAATTAGAGAACTTGAGTGAAATGCGATTTAAGGAGACGGTTGTACCCCAGTTCAATCGAATCATTGATGAGATCGCATCACATTTGACTATTCTCTTGAACCAAGAAGATTTGGATACAGATGAATTGAAAGAAAAACAACAACAACTAATTGATGAGACAGAAAGTTTTAAGCAAAAACTTTCTATTGAATATCAAAAGATGAAAGAGCAGGTTCCTTCAGTTTTAAATAATGTAGTTGATCATATTCGAAATCGTCTTTTAGGTGAGACAGATCAATATGCAACAGCTCTAATAGGTCAGAATAATATTGAGAGTGATTTAAGTTACAGTGTAAGAATGGCTTTAACTGAAGGTATGGATCGCTACTTCAAACCTTTGGTAGATAAATATATTCATCGTATAGAGACAGATTTACCTAGTCTTATCGTTAATCAAAACTTTCATTTTGAGCAAGAAAAAACTGGTAGTGCTGTATTTGATCTTGGTCTGACTGGAATTACAGGGATATTAGCCTTTGTATTAAAGCGTTTTCCGTTAGCAGCGATGATCATGCCAGTGGTTACATCTATATTTAAAGCATTTATGTCTGACTATAATCGTGACCAACAAAGAGCAGAACAGAAAGAAGCTGCACGTGATCACGTTCGAGGAAAAATTATTCCGCAAGTGGTTGAGCAAGTGCAGATCAATTTAGGTTCTATTTTGCAAGAACAGCTTCATACCGTTAATCAGCAGGTAGAAGATCAAATCAATAATAAAGTCACACAAGCTCAACACTCGATTTCTATGTTAGAAGAACAACTTAAGCAAAATACTGAAGAAAGAGCGGTGCTACATGCAGCATATCAAAGTGATTTAACAATCATTCAAAATATGCAACAACAATTAGAATCTTAAGGAATAAACATGAATAAGCATGTAGAAATTACTCAAATGTATGAAGATTTGAAGCAATATTTTAATAATAACCTAGGGCTTTTGAAAAAAGAGAATGTTTTAGCTCATGGTCAAATAGGTCTAGATTTTATCCATGAAATGGAGAATTTTTATAAGTTTTGTATGTTACCTGAACTTGCAGATAAGGTGATTGTTGGTGTTGGTGGCGCATTTAGTGCAGGAAAATCTAGTTTCTTAAATGGTATCTTAGGTCGAAAAGTTTTGAGCGTAGCGATTGATCCAACGACATCTATTCCAACTTATTTGATACATGGTGAGCAACAAAAAATTGAGGCTGTGCTTAAAAATTCGCAGCAATTAGATTTGAGTCTGGAACAATTCAAAAACTTAACGCACCATGCTGAACAAGAGTTACATGAATTAGCAGTAAATATTGATTTAATTTTTTTAACTCAACCTGAGCAGAGATGGCCAAATTTAGCGTTTTTAGATACCCCAGGCTACAGTAATCATGAAGATATTGAGCAAGGCCTGTGTGATGCACATATCGCTAAAGTTCAGCTTAATGATGCACAGTGTTTAATTTGGTTGGTCTCAGCCGATCAAGGTGTTATTTCTCAAAGTGATATCGATTTTTTAAAAACAATTCGCTCAGATATTCCTAAATTAATTGTGATGAGTCGGGCTGATAAGAAATCACCTGATGACTTAACAGAAATTAAAAAACTCACTAAATATACTTTAGCTCAGCATCAGATTGAGGCTGTTGATGTATTAGTACTTTCTGCAAGACAACCAGAAAAATTTGATCGTCATTTATTAGATGATTATCTCGCGCAATGGAGCTCAAAAAGTCAAGAATCTCGTATTATCGAAAACTTTAATCAGTATTTCGATGCAATGAAAAAGCATCTTAATAATAAAGAGGGGGAAATAGAGATAGAGCAATTTCAAAGAAAATTATTTGAAAAAATTTATCAATTAGCAGTTTATGCAAATATTGATCTTGAAGCGCAATGGCAAAAATACTTAGCTGTACAAGCCAAAATTGAGCAAGACAGGCAAGATAAGTTGATTGCATATCAGGCTGAACTGGAACGTGAAGCGTTAAAAATAGAAGAAGAGAAACGTCTGCAACAGGTTAAGCTTGAGAAAGAAAGGGAAATGTTAAAAAACCAAGACTTGATTGCTAGAGCAGAGCAACTTAAGCAACAAGTACAAAAAACTGAGCGTCGTAGCTTGGAGCAAATTTTAGAAGATGCACAAGAAGAGATTAGTCGCCCTAGTGCTGGTATTTATGTCATTGATGATGTCTACAGTATCCGTAAAAAAACTGAAAAAGCCATTAAATCTTATGCTTATGAGGGTGATGGCGAGTATGGTAAATATAATGATGATCCTCTTGTACTCGTTGATACCACAACATTATTTAAAAATGCAGAGAATGGTCTGTATCTGACATATTCAGAGCTGTACTGCAAAGACATGCTATCAAAACGCTTTGTTATTCGTTTAAGTGAGATTCGAAGTATTCGTTTCGATAAGAGTGATTCTAAGCTCAGTATTAATGGTAAAGAAGTGTTGTATGTACCTCAGGATAATTTAAAAACACCTATGGTGAATCTTGCCAACGCATTGAAAACCTATATCGAGCAGTAATCATGATATAAAAATGAAGATTTTAAGTTTTAGCTCAACTTAGTAAAGGCTAATCCCCTATAAATTTTAGGATTATAGAGAATGCAATACCAAAAAGACTTTGATATCACACAGCGTTATGATTTTTTGTGTCGTGCCAGTCAGTCAAATGTGGAACAAGGTGGGCAGCGTTTACAACTTGTAGCCGCTCTAGATGCTTTGGACAAAATAATTAATCATGATTTACCTGAGTTGGCATATTCAGGTAGCTCAGGTCACGTCACTGATATTCTAAAAGCTCTTAATCTTGAATTAGAACATTTTAGAGTATTCTGTGAATTTCCAGACTTAGCTCAAAGAGTTATTGTGGGGGTTGGTGGGGCATTTAGTGCAGGAAAATCCAGTTTAATTAATACGATTTTGGGGAAAAAGCAGTTAGTGGTTGAGATAGATCCGACGACTTCATTACCAACTTATTTATTACACGGTGATCAAGAGCAAATTACCGCAATCAATTTATTTCATCATCGTGTAGTTTTATCCAAGGCTGAATTTGCTAGCTTGACCCACGAAGAAAAAATTAAATATGGTAGTCAGATTTCGGGTTTATTACGTTCAGTTTTTGTCAGTGATCCTCATTTTACTTGGAAAAATGTCGCTTTACTTGATACTCCAGGATATAGCAAACCTGATAGTGAACAATGGAGCGAACGAACAGATGAATCTGTGGCACGTTCACAACTCAATTTGTCTAATTATATTATTTGGGTGGTATCTGCAATGCAAGGTACGATCTCTGAAGATGATTTAAAGTTTTTGGCAACTTTAAATGCGGATATTCCTAAGCTGATTGTAATTAGTCGAGCAGATACTAAGACTCCTGAAGATATTATTCAGATTGTAGAGTTAGTGAAGCAGATTACATTTGAACGGGGAATTAATGTACTGGATGTGATTCCTGTATCTGCACGAAAGAAGATGGACTTTCCATCGCAACCTATAGTGAATTATTTGGAGAAGTGGAATGAGCACAAACAAAGTTTTAGCCTTGTTCAAAATTTTCAAAGGCTGTTCAGAAAGTATGTTGAAATTATAGAGGAAAAACAAAGTAGCACTTTAAGAAAACTTAATCGTTTAAATCGAATTTTAACTTTAACTGAATTAGCTGAGATTCAGGAGGATGCGCAAGAACTACGACTAGTTGCTGAGGCAGATTTAATATCTTTAAGAAATAGTATTAAATTATTCAAAGAGCTAGAAAATAAGTTTTTTACAAAAATTAATACTTCTATTAAACATATGGATGTTAAATCAAGAATAAAGTTGGCCACCATTGCAAGTGATAAAGAAATAAAAATACTTCTTGCTCATGATAAATCTACAGATGTTAAATTAGCTTTGCTAAACAATAATGAAAATTCAAATGAATCAAGGCACGGTTTTTGGGAGAGGGTTTTTGGTCGTTCAGGCGGTTATTTAGATGAGGAAGTTTTGCTTATTTTAGCTCAAGATTCTGAGCTGCTCGTAAGGATTAATGTTGCGGAAAACAAATATTTAACTGAAAGAATAAAAAAAAATTTATTAAAAGACTCTGAAGTATCAGTGAAAATTGCTTTATCTAAAAACTTTAATATAAATGAGATCGTTAAAAAAGATAATGTGTGTCTAAGGGATATTTTTGTTGTAGATAATTCTGGTGTTTGTAGGATCGTATCGATTTTAATATAACCGCAAATTGCGGATAAGAAATTGAATTGAAAAATAAGATAACTTGACCCATCAGTTAAGTAATCACTCAAAACTCAAGTTTGATCCATGACAAAATAATGGAGTCACAGTCCCTCTATAGCTAACATCATGTTAACTTTCGAGATATTAAAATGGCTAAACGCTTTAGTTCTGAATTTAAGCAACAAGGGTGGTAATCTCCCTCCTAAAATGATGGATAGAGATAAAAATCAATCCTTAGTACGTCAATCTATGACCTAGTCACCTTTTGTCTAGGTCTTTTTTCCATAAAATTGAGCTACAATTTTTTTCATAACTAATTGATATTAAAAAAGAGCAGGGTATGTCAATTCAACAGCATTTAGAACAACTTTCTAACTTGTGTCAGAACTTACAGGTTTGGGGAAAAAGATTCGATAACAACGAAATTTCAAATGTTTTTCGTTTAAAAGAAACCTTACAACAAGATATTCAACGCTTTGAACAAGAGCAACAAACTTTAAATATCGCGATTATGGGGCAAGTAAAGGCTGGGAAAAGTAGTTTTTTAAATGCGCTATTGTTCGATGGTAAGCCTGTTTTACCAACGGCTGCTACACCTAAAACAGCCAATCTCACCCGTATTAGCTATGGTGCTACACCTGCTTTAGAAATCGAATATTATTCGAAAGAAGAGTGGGCTGATTTAGAAAAGCTGGCTCAAGAAACATATGAATCTGAGTCTGTCAAAGTAGCCAAAGAACTGGTTGAAATGGTTGATAAAGCAGGGCTTGATGTGAGTGTTGCTTTAGAACAACAACATCAACGCATTGAAGCCACTTCACTTGATGAGTTAATGAATATATTAAATCAGTATGCAGGCAATGATGGTCAATACACAGCATTAGTAAAAATGACGCGTCTGTATCTGCCTAATGAAGAATTGAAGGGTTTTGATGTTATTGATACCCCAGGAATGAATGATCCTGTCATTAGTCGAACACAAAAGACCAAAGAAGAAATGGCACGTTGTGACGTTGTATTCTTTTTATCAAGAGCAAGTCAGTTTTTAGATCAGTCAGATATTGATTTATTGACTGAACAATTACCTCAGGGTGGTGTCGAACGTCTTTTCTTGATTGCAGGACAATATGACTCAGCGATTCTAGATGATGGTTTCAATCAAGAGAGCTTAGCGGATTGTGAAAGTAATTTGCAACGACGTTTGAATAAACGCGCAGTAAAAGAATTAGGCGATTTAGCTGACAAAAAGCGAAAAGCAGGTCATGAACATTTAGCAAACTTGCTAGAAAACTTAGTTAGTCCAATTGTTTCGAGTACTTTTGCACATGGTTTTGCTTCATGGGATTCTTCGACATGGGATGCTGCCATGCAACATGTATATAAGGAATTAAAAGAAACAGCAGATAATGATTGGGATGGATATCAATTTACACAGCAGGATTGGCAACGTATTGCTAACTTTGAAACTTTAAAAGAAAAATACCAAGCAGCACGTATTGAAAAAAATCAGATTTTGGAATCGAAGAAACAAAGTTTGTTACCTAAAGCGCAAGAAAAGCTTGATGAAGCCTTAACAGATTTAAGAGAAACTGTTGAAGGTCGTATCATCCGTTTAAATACGCAGGATATTTCTCAATTGACTGAATCAGAGAAGCTGTTAGAACAACGTATACGAGCGATTTCATCTAAGCTTGAGCAACATATTGGCACTGAACTAATATCAATTCAAAAAGCGAGTAATAGCATTGCTCAGGAATTGCAAAAATCAATTCAGCAATATACTCAACTCACTACACGTACTGGTTCTGAAACACATGAAGAGGCTTATGAAGTCAGCACATCTGTAATATGGAAGCCTTGGACATGGTTGAGTAGTGAAACTCGCTATCGGACATACACAACAAATTATGAATATTTATCTGCTTCTGATGCGGTAGAGCAAATCGCACAATATGCTAGAAACTGCAAGGTTGATATCCAATATCATTTCAATGATTTAATTCGTCCAAATCAATTAAAACTGAATTTGCGCCGTGCTCTGGTGAATGAATTAAATACTGCACAAGCAGATTTTGATGTCACTCAGTTTAAAAATGTATTGGATGCGGTCATCCGTCAGTTGAATCTGCCAGAGCTTAATTTAGAAATTGGTGATCCAAGCCGTAAAATCAGTCAAAACTTCAGTGGTCAAATCAAATCTAGCAATGATATGCAGAAGTTGAAGCAAGCGTTGAACCAATCTTTGCAGGAAGTTTTTAAATTACTAAACGATCAATTTAAAGCATCAGCAAAACAAATTGAATTCAATTTAACTGATATACAGAATCTGTTGGCGCATAAATTAACACAGGGCTTAGAAAATGAGCTCTTACAGATTAAGCGAGACTTTTCAGAGAAGCAGAAATCTATACAAGAATATGAAGCCTTAAAAGCTCTTATATCTGATGAAGCCTCAACAAAAAAAATTGCCTAATTTAACTCAGGAAGCGCATTACTTGTTCTTCCTTTTAATTCCATGATGGACAGTATATTGAATGAATACATCAGAATTATTTAAAAAAATTCAGCTGATTCAAAGCCAGCTTACTCAAGGTTTGGTTGAACGAGAACAAACGATTAAGCTGACACTGCTTGCAGCTCTAGCAGGTGAACATATTTTGCTAATCGGCCCACCTGGCACGGGGAAGAGCTTAGTCTCACGCCGTCTTCACTTGGTTTTTAAGGAAACCCCTTATTTTGAACGGCTTTTGACCAAATTTTCAGTGCCTGAAGAACTTTTTGGACCTTTATCGATTCAGGCTTTAGAACAAGATAAATATACTCGTCTAACCAAAGGTTATTTGCCTCAGGCATCCATTGCATTTTTGGATGAAATTTTCAAAGCGAACAGTGCCATTTTAAATGCCTTGCTTACTTTGTTGAATGAGCGTGAATTCGATAATGGTGTGATCAGAGAAAAGGTGCCATTGATTTCAGTCATTGGAGCAAGTAATGAATTACCTGAAGATGGTAATCTCAGTGCCTTATATGACCGTTTCCTATTCCGACAATATGTTGAGCCTGTTAGTAAATCTGGGTTTAAGCAGTTATTGACGATGAAAGCTAGCGAGGAAGAGCTATCTGTTGAGCAACTTTCGTATGACGAGCTCAAATACATTCAACAACACTCAAAAAAAGTGGAGTTATCTGCTGAAGCATTACAATTTTTAACGGAGTTGCGTAAGTGGTGTGCCGAAAATCAGATTCAGGTTTCTGACCGCCGCTGGCGCAAAATTGCAGGCATGCTCCAAGTTTCTGCATTTACCAATAGTCAAAGTCAGGTCACGATTTGGGATTGTTGGTTAGTTCAACATTGTATTTGGGAAAAGCCTGAGCAGATTGAATTGGTCGCAGGGATGTATGAACAATATTGTGGGAAGTCGGTGGTAAATTTAAAGAATTTGCTTACGGTAGTTGAGGTATTAGAAAATGAAGTGGAAAAATTACCTAAATGTGCTGAAAAAAAGATGAAAGACTCCAATATCAATGCATTTAGTCAAAAAGCTCAAAATGTAATTCATAGTGAGTTAATCGAAATTACTACACCTGTTTTTCCTGATGCAATTGAGGATGGAACAATTGCAACATGGCATGTAGAAGTCGGGGATAAAGTAGAAAGAGATCAGGTTATCTGTGATATTGAAACAGATAAGGTAGTTCTAGAGGTTGTAGCTCCGAAGGATGGCATATTTTATGCAGTTCTCAAAGATGAAGGTGAGACAGTCTTATCAAAGGAAAAAATTGCCGTGCTTGAATTAAAAAAACAATTTATGAGCACTACAGATGATAACACTTCTATTGCAAAAACTATTGGTCATCTCAATAAATCACAATTTTCAAGGTAATTAAGGAAAAAGAAAGATGAGTTTTTGGAATTCAGGGTGTAGTTTATTTTTAGCAGTTAATAATGAGAATTTAAATGAAGCTGTTTGGATGAAATTTAATAGAAAATTTTTTAAATGTATTCAAGGGGCATTTATATGCTTTTAACTCAATCGATCTTATCCTATATTAAGATGTCTGATAAAGAGCAGGAGGTTTTGGATAGTGTACGAACTCTACATTATAAGTTATGTACATATTTTTCTGTACAGAAAAGTGCTACAGCAAGTATAGAAAAATTAAAAAATTATATTGAAAAGTTGGTTCAGTTAGGCATTGTATTAGATGAAGAACTGATTTTTGATAGTGTGATTTATGCTTATCAGCAACGAAATAAAAAGTATCCTGCTGATTTCACAATGCGTTTAGCATTGGAGTATATGCAAAATCGTCATTCTAATTCTTCAAAATCACTCAATATAGAAGAGCATTCAGGAAAATTGAACATAAAGACTCATATGCAAAAAATCGAAGATATTGAGAAACATATAGAACGTATCAGTTTAATTAAGTTACAACTCACAAAAAATATAAAAGAACTAGAAAGCCAAGGTAAGGGTCATTTATGGCTTGATCATGAATTTGTTGATCCTGCTTTAGATACATTAAAAGGCAGTTTTGCTCAGGTGCAGGAAATTGAAAATCGTATACTGGTTTTAAAAGTGACTTATCAGGATTATCAGGGCTAATATATGGAAAATACAGTCGCTGCTGATTATTTAGAAGATCAATATGCCTTTTTAGATGATTGCCCTTCCGAACTTTTAGAAGAAGTGATTTGTTCGACTTTAGGTTCTCTTGAACAGCGCAGTGAGACCATGCAACAATGGTATAAATATTTCATGATGGGGGAAATTCCTCCAATACCTGAGTGGCTGCCAAAGCATAGTTCTGATGTTGTTCAGCAGCAAATTGTGCAGTCAGGAATTGCCCCTTTTTTGAAAGATCAGCATGAGCTGACGATTGAGTTCTTAAAACATGTCATATTGCAATGGCAAGTGATTCAATCTGAATATCAAGAAAAAATGCAAAAATGGCTACAGGATAAAATTGCCAATGCTAAACAAGGTAATGAGCCTTTTGATGCTTCTGAAGTAGAACAAGATTTTGACTTTAAGTATTTAGGTGAATTGGTTATTCATAATTCATGGCATGAGCGATTAGAGGCATGGAAACAACTTAACAGCGTATTCGGTGATTTAAGCCAAATGCTTGGTCGTGGCGTAGATATCACTAAGGGTATTCTTAAACATCAAAATTGGCGTCATATTGAACGATTACAAGAACTGTTAAAGTGTATTGATGAGTTTAAAAAAGTCGTTGATGCATTGGGACGTTTGCAGGAAAGTATAGATGATGATGAGGAACTCGAAAGTTTCTTTGAAAGCATTTCACGCGTTGTAGAAGAAATCCAAGAGAAGGTTGTTGATTATGTACCTGAAGAAATGTCAGGTACTGAACGTAGTGGTGAAATTAGCCGTATGTTACCACAAGAAGCCTTGTTCCTAGGTCATCCTAAATTAAAATTACTTTGGCATGCAAAACGCTATGAGCAGGCTTTATTAAGCTACAAAGTACAGGGACTAGAAATTGAAAAAACTTGGGTAGATATTTCTCAACAACAAGAAGTGAAAAAGCCACGTACTCGTTTTGATCGTGGTCCTATGTTGATTGTGATTGATACTTCTGGTTCGATGAGTGGCACACCAGAAATCATTGCGAAAGCGTTAACATTACAAGCTGCAAAAACTGCACATGCAGAAAACAGGGCATGTTACTTATATGCATTTGGTGGGCAAGGACAAAGAATTGAGCATGATTTAAAGTTTACTCAAGATGGTATTCAAAAATTACTAGAGTTTTTGGGCTATTCTTTTGGTGGTGGGAATGATATTGAAACTGTGGAGTGTGCTGTTAAACGATTAGAAGAAGAACAATGGAAAAAAGCCGATGTGATGATCGTTAGTGATGGTGAATGGACAGCTTCTTCTCATATTGAACAGATAGTAAAATCTTCTGCGGAAAAGGGTACTCGTTTCCATGGAGTGCAAGTTGGGGGATATGGGCAAGGGTTAAAGCAGTTATGCAACAGTACTTATAGCTTTAAAAACTGGGATAAAATTAAAAAATAAATACAGGATTAATCGTAAATTATCTGATGATGTTAATTGTAAAGTTTAAAATGGGATAGCATTGTGGAATATGCCTATTCGCGACTGGCGTTTAGCCATGAGCCGCTTTATTATTGAATTCGGTGACCGCTTAAGCAATCACCTTTAAATTTATGAAAAGCAATTACACAAAATTATTTACAGGCTCATTTATTATTGAATTCGGTGACCGCCTAAGCAATCACCTCTAATTTATGAAAAGCAATTACACAAAATTATTTATAAGCTCTCAAATGGGGGGATTTCAATTAATGCCATTTTGCACTTGTTGCAAAATCCAATCCTCGTATTCTTGCAGTGTTTCTCGTAGCATATCCATAGGTCGTACGATATAGTGTCTCTCAACTAATGCACTTGGTTTATGACCTGAGATCTGTGCTAAAGATCCTTCATTGATTTTTGCCCATATAGCTAATGTTTTATATGACCTTCTCAATCCATGGGGGGTAAGTCCAATATTTAGTTTTTTACATATTTTCTCTAAGCTATCATAAGGATTAACAATATGGCCACATTCAGCGCCTTTACTGCTAAATATGAATTTAGAATCAGAATTTTTCTTTAGTTCTAATAATAGGCTTTCAACATATGCAGTCAGAGGAATTAGGCGACCTTCATCTTCAATTTTATCTCTGACTTTTGCTGTTTTCCAACGAAAATCGACATCTGTCCATTTTAATGAAAGCAGCTCATTCTTTCTGCAACCAGTGATTAAACTACATATAAAAAAAATCGCAATTTTTCTACTAGTTAACTTATTTACCTCTTCAAACCATGGTTTTAGATGCTGTTTCATCAAACAATCATTTTTGGCTTTGGGGGAAGGGACTTTATCTTTAACCTTTTTGGCGTTATATGATTTTGGAGGTATTAAGTTTTCATAGTCTTCATGTTCCTCGCACCAATTGAGAAAAGCGCGTGTGAGTCGATATGCTTTAGCTGATGTTGTAGGGCGATAGTCATTTTGATCAAGCCAATCACAAAACACATCTGCAGTTAATTCAGAAAGCTTATACTCAAACAGTTGATAAATAGGTTGATTAGCATAAACACTATTTTTTTCAGGATCGTAACCACCTCTAGATAATTCGATATGATCCTGATAACTTCTAGGTCGCCAATTAGGTTGTCTTGCTTTTAAATATTCAAACCATACATCTTTAAATTTAATAGTTTTACGCTTTTCTTGTTTTAGCAGTTCTTTATTATCAGCTAAAGCTTTCTTACGCTCGATTAATGGGTCAATCCCTTTGTGGCACATAATCGCCAATTCTTGTGCATATTTACGAGCGTCATCTAATTTCCATACATCAACGTCACCAATTTTGATACGACGGTTTTGAAGACCAATACGACCTTGGAAGATGTAGCTTTTATTATTTTTAGGTGTAACTTTAACACCGAATCCTGGGGTTTTCTCATCCCAAAAAAAAGTTGGTTTATTTTTGTCTGAGCAATCAATTTTATCAATAGCAGGTTTTGTTAACTTCATTCTAGTAAGCGTCTGGTAAGCAAGTAGTAAGCAAAATCAATATATATTAATCAACAAAAAGAGTGAATAATAAAATTTTAAAATTATATAAGCATATGATAGTATTGATTTTATATATGTTGCTTGTTGATTTTTAATTACCATGTAAACGGACTCATAATCCGTTGGTCGACAGTTCAAGTCTGTCTGGGCCCACCAATTTTTTGTAATCATATGCACAGCTTTGCAATGATTTCATATATAAACCCATGAATTATAATGATTCGTGGGTTTTTTATTTCTGCTTTTTGCGCAACTATGTTTGGCTATGCACAGCTTTATTTGGCCCTCTTGTGTATCCAATCTTGTATCCGATACTCTTTCTGCATTACTCGGATACAAGAGATTTTGCTATGAAAAGAGTGGCTTTAGATAACATCAAACAAATCAAAGATACCCATCTTCTTAATCTTGAACCTGAGGATAAGGAATATCGTATTTCATGTGATGCTGGGCTTTATTTTCGTGTATCACCAAAAGGGAAAAAAACTTGGCAAGTCCGCTTTAAGGATGAGGCGGGGAAGTGGAAATGGCACAGTATTGGAAGTTATCCGCAGTTATCGCTTGTAGCAGCTAAACTTGAAGCTTCAACTATTTTTCTTAAGTTACAGCAAAATGAAAAAGTATTAACAAAAAAAGAAATTGAATTGCAAAAGATTGAGGAACAACAACTTAATTTAAAAAGTTTGATGTATGACTGGCTTGATACTAAGAAAACAACTTGGGCTGCAATAACAATAAAGAAAGAAACTCAATCAATTGAAAAACGTATCTTATCTGTTTTTGGTGAATTGGATTTCACCAAAATTTCACCTCAACAATGGCTGACATTTTTTCAGGATATGCTTAGAAGTGAAAGTATTTACAATCGTGTAGAGAAACTAGTTTCACATTGTCGCAATGCCTACGATCTTGCAAAGTTTCATGGACAAATAGAGTCGAACCCTTTGGATGGAATTTTGAAGTATCTTGATAAAGGTAGTAAAGGGAATATGAAGCATGTCAGTCTTCAGGAACTGCCCGAGTTGGTGCAGTCTATTCGAAGCTATAGAAATTCGCATACAGCAATTGCTTTAGAGTTACTTGTTATTCTTTTTCCTCGACCACAAGAATTGCGCTATGCAAAATGGCAAGATTTTGACTTTGAGAAAAAAATCTGGATAAAGCCTGCCGAAACAATGAAATGTGGTATTACCCATGTTGTACCTTTACCAAAACAGGCAATAGAACTGTTATTTAAATTAAAAGAAATTAGGACAGTATCGGATTTTTTATTTCCTAGCAGAGATAGCCTTATACAGCCAATGAGTGAAGCAACTTTAAATAATGCTTTGAAAAATCTAGCCTATCGAGGCCGTCAAAGTCCACATGGATTTAGACATATTGCAAGTACTGCCTTAAATAATCAATTCAGTGATAAAGAACAGGTTATTGAAGCTTGTTTAGCGCATAAAAAACAGGGTGTAAAAGCTGTTTATGACAAAGCTACACATTTAGAAGAACGAATTGAAATTATGCAATGGTGGGCCGACTATGTTAGTAATGTTACTGATAACATTAAAGCCGTAGCATAATTTTTTAATAAGACAAGGCTCGTCCCTAAGGGATCGAGCCTAATGCATTTGTTAACGCTCTTTGTTGAGCAGATGATTACGCCTGTACTGGCGGTTCAATTTTTTCATGCCGACTTAGGCCATATTCCATTTCATATTTCTACTGCTAGGCAATAGTTTTATGCTTGTCTAATCTGGAAGAACAAGCCACGATTTTTTCATGCTGGTGTAGCATTATCCTGATTTAAGTTTCAGGCAAACCCGTATAAGTTTATTTTCATCAGTGACCAAACTTCAGAATACTTACACTGTAACAATCTCGGCCTAGTCAGAGAGACCAATCCCCGACTGAGAAACACGACCAGTGTTCCATTAACCTTTCTTTTCTACATATTGTCCAACATGCTCACGCATGTGCCGACTCAAGTTTTCGCAATGAGCATCCCGACTGAAAAAATCGAAATGTTTTAGGATTCGCTTTAAGCTAGCTATCTCATTTGATACGAATCTTACTATGAAGATTTGTATCACAATTTCCGCAAGTAAATACTTGCTTTATATGCGCTACTCACCATCGCTCCCACACTGAAAAAAATACAATAGACTTTTAACCAATTTAAGCCTTTTTATTCAGTGCTTCCCAAGTTATTTCAAAGCGTCTTAATGTGCAGACCGTTTATCCTCTCGCCTGTATACATGCTTCCTGTTTCCCCCGACCGTAGTTCCTTAAAAAATATCGGGATATGATGTATACACAACTTTGTAAAGGGTAAAACTCTTACACTCCAATCAGCATCTATCGATTAATGCCGTTACACGTTTAAGCTATCCAGCGACCCATTCAGCTTGCGCAAAATGGTGCCAGCTTTTCCAGCGTTAGCCTCAAAGCCCTAGTACCTTACGGCACTCTCAGCAGCCATCGTGATTGGAAATGAGCATACTTTTCCAAGTAAAAAACTTGTTCGATCAAGCATACACATTCAGCTATTAACGGAGACTATCGCTCATCCTATGCTGCTCCTGACTGTATCACTTTGAACAGGGTTTCAATGTTCCACTATTTTCATAATTTCACACCTAACTTGGCTATTACTAACCAAATGACCATTTCACGATAAATCGCTTATAGGCTCCCGTTTCCTTGTCGCCCAACCACTTTTTATTTGCTTGGAACTCTTAAAAAGTGAATGAACGGATAGAAAAAGGATATTGCAATCCTCTAGCCCCCGTTGCAACGTACCGAGCGAGGTTTCCCCAGCAGTCCGCTACATCGGCAGTACAAGAATGGTTAGGTCATGTACTCAGGACAATATGTATCAAAGTTTTGAATGGGGGTCAGCCATTCATCCAACTTCAAAAAAGTACTGGAATGGATGGTCAATCCACAATTCGATTGATATGTATGCATATTATCATAATGAATTTATTATATCAATAATATTGATTATTAATTTAAATAAGTATAAGATTTTCTAATTAAATCTCGTCATGCGCACTAGGAACTACTTTATTGTCACCTTACAAAGTGAGGTGACAATGCTCGCGCAATTTGATCAATGCTGATTGCTAGCGCACTCAGCAAGATAGGAAAAGTAGAGATATTTATTGTTGATGAACAATTCAAAATTGAGTCAAGAATTTGATATAGAAGTGGATTGTTGACTTACATCATTAATGTATAGTTGGATGACAAAAAAATGATCGATTATAGTCCCCATACAAAATACACCGCACAAAAAATTCAGGATAAAGTCACTCGAGGATCATATTTTTATTGCAAATTTATTGTCAAAACTGAGTTGGACAAAATTGATATTGAGAAAATTATTCTTAAATTAACGGAACGATATTCCTTACATTTAACAAGCCGCCAAAGAAACTATCGATTAAAGCAAGGATTACCAGTAGCTGATCTAATCATTCAGGATATTCTTTATAAAGATGCGTGGTTATTTATCTTATTAATCAAAACTCCTAATAGCCATCGGCATAGTAAAGAAACGGTAGGAAAGGTGATTTCAGTATCTAGCTCAGTACTCGGTTCCAATGACAAAATTACAGAAATTGAACCTGTTATTTGGGATAAAGTCACCTTAGAGCAAGAATTAACTTTTATTCATAATTTTTTTAACGACAATGAACAGTTTAATTTTGTGTTGAATAAGCCATATTTGAGCTTAGATTTTGGGAAGTGTGAGGCTGAATTAGTACGATTAAGTCTTAAAAAATATGCTGAACACCAGACTAAATTTTATCGACCAAGCAATAAAAATTTTTCATGGACATGGCGATTTAAGAAAGGGGAGATAGAAAAGCAAAAAAGGGAACTAACTCAAATTCTGAACCGAGTTATTTCACAGAAAAATCAGAATAAAGCAGTAAATGATCTTCTTTCATGGCAACAGTATTTTAAAGTTTATGCGGTATTTCGTGGCACGCGCCAACAAGCCGGTCGTTTATATACTTTTGGAAAGTTATTCTTTTTTGGTCGGAAACGACAACGTTGGGATCAGGCGAACATGCCTATACTGGATTTAACTATCATTCCACGCTATGAAATTTATGCAGACTCTTATGGTGAATATTGTATGGTAATCCCCCCTAAAAATAATTGAGTTTAAAAGTAGAAAATCGAATAACCTTGATTTAAGGAGATTTTCTATGAAAACATCTAAGTATTCAGACAGCTTGATCATGAGTATCTTGAAGCAAGCTGAAGCAGGAACACCCATACCGAACTTGTGCCGCGAACATGGTATGAGCTCTGCTACATTCTACAAGTGGAAGTCCAAATATGGCGGCATGGATCTTTCAATGATGACGCGGCTTAAAGAACTTGAGGCTGAAAATGCCCGTTTAAAACGCATGTATGCTGATGAGCGGCTAAAGTCAGACATCTTGCAAGATGCACTTTTAAAAAAGTTTTAAGGTCTGTTCAGCGAAAGTCACTTGCTCAGCAAGCTACTGAGCAATTTAAGATTTCAATCAGCATGGCCTGCTTAATTTTTAAAGTCAGTCAAACGTGTTATCGCTATAAAGCTCGTTTAGATGAAGAGAATCAACAGATTGCCGAATGGTTGATTCAATTAACCAATGATCATAAAACATGGGGCTTCAAGCTTTGTTTCCTGTATTTGCGTAATGTTAAAAAATACAAATGGAACCACAAACGTGTCTATCGCATTTATAAGGAGCTTGAGCTTAATTTAAGAATCAAGCCTAATAAGCGGATTAAACGAGAACAGCCAGAACCCCTTGCAGTACCGACAGCTAAGAATGAATCATGGTCAATGGACTTTATGTATGATCAACTCAGTGATGGACGTAGTTATCGAGTTCACAACGTGATTGATGACTATAATCGCGAGTCATTGGATATATTGATTGACTTTTCGTTGCCAGCAGAACGTGTGCTGAGAGGACTTGATCAGCTCATTGAATGGCGAGGTAAACCTAAACGCATTAGAACCGACAATGGCCCAGAGTATATAAGTGAGCTGATGGAAAAGTGGTGTGATCAGCATGGTATTGAGCATGTATTTACTCAACCAGGCAATCCACAGCAAAATGCATATGTTGAGCGATTTAATCGTACAGTACGTTATGAGTGTCTAAATCAATATTTATTTCGAGATCTGAGCGAGGTGCAGGACTATACAACTGACTGGCAGTACTTTTATAATCATGAACGACCTCATATGTCAGTAAATGGTTGTCCACCTATTTTTAAACAATAACAAGGCTTTAGATTTTCTACCCATTAATTCAATTAAAAATGGGGGTATTACCGGGTTATGTATCACCTTTTGAGTTTGAAGCAATGTACTATGATAAGATTAACCCGTTAGGTCAGGTGGCCTAACTTAAATAAAAAAGTCTCCGACAAACCCGGTACGGTTCATGATGTATGCCGCAAATGCCCTGGAAGCATTTAAAGAGTTTTCCAACTGATTGGATAGTGGAGTAAATGGAGGGATGAAATGAGTCAGCACTGGAATGAATTGTATACCCAGACGCAGGACTTATACGGCACAGCAGCAAACCTGTTTATCCATGAGATTGCGGAAAAAATCCGGATAGAAGGTAAAACACTGGCTATTGCTGAAGGGGAAGGACGGAATATCCTGTACCTGGCTGAGCAGGCAAGACAGCAGGGTTACCCTTTTTCAGCGGAAGTTTGGGATTATTCCGATGTTGCTTTGAAGCATCTGTCCAGTAAAGCTGAAGCCACAGGGATAAAGCTTGAACTCAGACATGTTGATTTAACAGCAGCGAAATGGCCGTCCGAGCGTTATCAAAACGCGATTTGTGTATTTGGTCATTTCGATACAGAAACGCAAAAAAAGGTTTTAGAAGGCATAAGAAAATCCTTGCTCAACGGTGGATGGTTTATCGGTGAGCTGTATTCCAAGGAGCAGATCAACTATAAAACTGGTGGCCCTAAAAATATCGAATATTTATACGATCCGTGGGATATTTTGCAGGTTTTCAAGCAGGATCATATCCATCATTTTTATGTTGGAGAGCAAGAAAGACAGGAGGGAGAATTACATTGTGGTAAATGCCATGTTATTCAATTTGCGATACAAGTGATGAAGTAAAAACAAGTGAATTCTTAAATGTGATGCAAATATTCAGCATTGCAGTACTTTAAAAAAGAGGTTTTATTATGTCAAATCGGTTCAAAAATAAAGTTGCCCTAGTTACTGGTGCGGGTTCTGGAATTGGGAAAAGCACAGCTATGCTTTTAGCGAAGCAGGGTGCAAGTGTTGTAGTCTCGGATATTAACTTTGAAGCAGCACAGAAAGTTGCTGAGGAAATTGTATCTTTAGGCGGTAAAGCGGCTGCGAATAAAGCCAATACGGCTGAACCTGAAGACATGAAAGCAGCGGTTGAATTTTCAGTCAGCACCTATGGTGCGCTTCATTTAGCTTTTAACAACGCTGGAATATTGGGTGACGTTCAGCCAATTGCAGATTTAAGTATTGAAGCTTGGCGTCGTGTGATTGATATTAATTTGAATGCGGTCTTTTATGGCTTACATTATCAAATCCCTGCAATATTGGCAGCCGGCGGTGGTGCAATTGTGAATACAGCATCAATTTTAGGTTTAGTTGGGACTGAAAATATTTCTGGTTATGTTGCAGCTAAGCATGGTGTAACCGGGCTTACTAAAACGGCTTCGCTAGAATATGCTAAAAAGGGTATTCGTATTAATTCAGTACATCCTGGTTATATTAAAACACCTTTAATTGGTGAGTTTGATGAAGCTGAACTGACAAAATTGCATCCAGTTGGTCGTTTAGGAAATCCGGAAGAAGTTGCTCAGGTCGTTGCTTTCTTACTTTCTGATGATGCATCTTTTGTAACGGGCAGCCAGTATGTAGTAGATGGTTCATATACTTCACAATAGTTAATTTTAGGAAAGGCCTTCACCTAATTGAGAAGGTTTTTCCTTTTAGAGTTTATATATAAGTATATGTTTTACAAATAAAAAACCTTATGGAATTCATCAGGTGTTTATATGAAATATCGTGTCAACTTATTTTAAGCCTAGGCAATTTAATTTTTTGATTAAATAGCAGTTAGTAAGATGTATTTTATTAGCTAAAGTTCCCACTAACTTTTAATGGAAACTTTAACTATGGTTTTAGATTTTATTCATAGGCGAGTTAAAGTAAACTGTTAATAAAATTATCAGGATCAATTTCATCCGTCACAATAACATGTACGCCAATATTTTTGAGTTTTTCTCGCAATCTGTCACCCATCCCTGTGGTTACGAACATGTCCATAGGTAACAGTTTTTCTAGTACCTCACCCGACTGAGAAAATGATGCTTCTTTCTCCACCTCAATGAGCTGTTTGTCCATAACTTTCCCATCTTTGAGCTCATATTTCCAGAATTTTCGGCATTTCCCAGCATGCGGAGTAATATGACGTCGGTTCTGTGATGTAATTACAATTACCATAAAGATTTCTCCAAACCAAACCGATACTACTGCTCTTTATAGGTATGTATCGGTTCATGATGATTCATAAGTTAAGCTTGTAGTGACAGAAGCTATTCAAAAACATAGCTAATACTATTCAAGCAAGATTTTCCAAAACAAACTGAGGTGACTTGATAAAGAGTTTCAACAAAGCTTGGGCTGAGCTTGAGGGATGACGAACTCCACGTTCCCAACTTTCTAAGGTACGGGCGGAAATACACAGTTTTGATGCTAGTTCTGTCTGTGAAATATTTAGAGCTTGCCGGATCCTTACAATTTGTTGTGCTAAATCCAGACAACAGTTGCTATTAAAATCACTTTTTGGGAGATGTGCCTGATCATGCTGAAGTAGATTCATCATTGTCTCCTCCTTATCGATATACTAGAAAGTTGTAATAACACTTTGAAAAATCCAAAGGTCATTGAGACTGTGACAGCCTGATTTCAAATAAATTTGAATACAGATAAATTAAAAGCCATATTCATTATTACGGATAGGATCACTGTGACTGAAGATGCTAATTGTGAGCTGCTCACATGTTTTGGATAGATGAATATTTTCAGCCATATCGGAAACTGCGGAAGACTGCTCAGCGATACCACATCTGCTGATTTAGTGGATGAGTGTTAAAGGAGGAGCACGACCCTGAGGAATCAGGAACCACGGAGCAGGTGGAGACAGCGTATATGGGACAACTGTACTGAAGAATTGTAGTAATATCTGAGTCCTGATCAGTACTAGTCTGAGTTTCGTATCCAGTAGCGGTAGGGTATAGCTGTGCACCAGGCAAAACTGGCAGTCATGCTCGGTATGTGCATCATCCCGCTCTTGATGTTCATGTCGATCCTGCACATGTGTGAAGACATGTGCATTATTTTGGTCTGCTCCGCTGGCTTGATTGCTATGCGGATGTGATGTTGCGAAGCTGTGGTGTGGATGAACGTTAGTAACTTCTAGATGTAATGCTGCGGCAATAGTTTTACATACCGAAAAAACACTGTGTTTTTCTGGCAATAAAGGCTGCAGCAACACAGCGATCTGTAACAAGATTGCTGATAACCCCAGCAATCTTCCCAACATCATGAGCACTTCACTACACTTTTATGGACATTACATAAGTTATAATATAACAAAATATAAAATTTATAATTGAAAAATAGACGATAAAATCGATTTTAATCTGCTACTCAACATAATTTTATTTTTTCTTTATGGAATAGGAAGCATAAGATCATTCTGAAGCGAATGAGGTCTTATTAAAGTTGGACTGCATTGTAGGTTTAGTTATTAAAAAGTCATTGTATTTTCTATGAGGATAGATTTGAAGTTTAACCAACCCAAGATTGGCTTATATTTATTTTACTACTTATTTTTATTTTAAATCCTTATAAATATAAGTCGCGGATAACAACTGTTCTAATAGAGGAAAATCATGTTTAATATTCTGATGTATCTACCTTGGGGCAAGGTGCCTGAAACTACCTGTCAGGAATTATGGCAGAAACGGGAAATTGTACAGATTGTTGATGTCCGAAGTGCTCAAGAGTTTAAACATAGTCATATAGAAGGTGCTGTCAATTTACCTATTACACAGTTGAACGAATCTACAATACAGTCATTAGGGCTTGATCCGGATCAGCCTGTGGTGACCATTTGTCTATCGGCACACCGGAGTATTCCTGCAACACGCAGATTGGCCAAGATGGGTTATTCAGTCACACAGTTAAAAGGTGGTATGAAATCCTGGTGGAAAAACAACCTACCTTGCATCAAAAACTAAGTTTTAAATGTGCTCTGTGAGCTTCTAAATTTTAAAAAGGAGTAAGACTATGTCGACTCAACCAAATGTAAAAGATTTTTTTGATCCTAAAACAAATACATTCAGTTATGTAGTTTCAGATCCAGCCACAAAACAATGTGCGATTATCGACAGTGTTCTCGATTATGACTCTGCTTCAGCAGTGACATCTACCACGCATGCCGATCAAATCATCGCGTATGTCAAAGAGCAGGGCTTACAGGTTGAGTGGATTTTGGAAACGCATGTACATGCAGATCATTTAACAGCAGCACAGTATTTAAAACAGCAACTCGGTGGAAAAACAGCGATGAGCGAACGAATTTCACTGGTACAGGACACCTTTAGCTCAATCTATAACATTGATATCAAACAATTCAATGCTTACCAGACATTTGATCATGTATTTCAGGATCACGAAGAATTTCATATTGGCAACCTGAAAGCCTATAATATTCCTACTCCTGGCCATACACCTGCATGCTTGAGTTATGTGATTGGGGATGCTGTTTTTGTGGGTGATACCTTGTTTATGCCTGATTATGGAACGGCACGATGTGATTTTCCTAAGGGCAGTGCTGCGACTTTATTTGACTCTGTACAGATCCTCTATCAGTTGCCTGAAGACACTCGTGTTTTCCTATGTCATGACTATTTACCGGAATCACGTCATGACTACATCTGTGAAACGGATATCAAAACTCAGAAACAGTTTAATATTCATATTCATATTGGCACAGAAAAAGCGGAGTTTGTTGCAATGCGCCAAAAACGTGATGCAACCTTGAGAATGCCTGAGCTGATTCTGCCATCCATTCAGATTAATATGAATGCGGGACGCTTTCCCCAACCAGAACAAAATGGCGTATCTTACTTAAAATTGCCTCTCAATTATTTCAAGTAAGCAAAGTCTTCTTCTGAACACTCTTTGTACAATAAATAACTTTCTCCTGCATCAACTGTAAGAGAAAGTTATTTTATTATCTTAAGTGTTTAATTTAATCAACTTTTTATTTATTTTTTTTGCTTTTCAAAAACGAATATATATTATATATTTATAGAATGAAAAGCTGAGTAAATAAGTAGGAATTTATCTTTAAATTTCATCTTTTTATCCAGCGTATCCCTCTTATTCGATGCCAGTCGAGAGAAAACTTGCTGAAGCGAAGTGGAATCTTTATTGCATTTGCAGCCATACTTTTGCAAATTGCAGTATATTTACAGCCTCTGCTGCCGGAAAAATTTCATATTGCTCCGGTCTGTATGTCGATCACCCACAATCTTCTTTCGCCTGCTGATCATCATCATATCCACTCGGTTCATCATGAGCTGCTACAGGATTTGATGCTTCAACATTCCCACGATCACAATGAACATAACCATCAATGCCAATATTGTAAGGTCTATGGTGATTTGGTGCTGCCATTTAAGTTGGGGATTGATGAAGTTCTGGACCGGATTCAAGTCAGATTAAATTTCTATCAGACTGTTTTCCGGCATGTCTATTTCAGCTTACAGAAGCTGTATTTGCTGCCGCAGGGCAGAGCGCCTCCTTTGGCTCTTTAAGACACGATTTGTCACATCAAACAGTTGATCTGTTTATACCACACAACATCTTAAAGAGTTTTAATCATGAAAATTAATACTTTGTTGCCTGTTAGCAGCATTATGAGTTATCTCAGCCTTAAAAAAGTAATGTGGGCATGCAAACGTGAAGGCTTACGTATTTACAATACTGTAAATATGTGGACACACTTAAATTTAAATATACATAAAACGATATTTCAGAGTGTTTTGCTGAAATCTTTTCACCCATTAATAGAAGGATAAGGTGACAACATGGACTTAGGGTTAACCGCGCTGGAACTGGCGCGTATCCAGTTTGCATTTACCGTATCATTTCATATTATTTTTCCTGCCATTTCTATTGGTTTAGCCAGTTTTCTAGCCGTTCTGGAATGGCGTTGGCTTAAAACCAATGATCCGGTATACCGGGACTTATTTAAGTTCTGGATCAAAGTCTTTGCCCTGTCCTTTGGTATGGGCGTGGTCTCTGGCGTGGTGATGAGCTATCAGTTTGGTACCAACTGGAGTGAGTTTTCACGGATTTCCGGCAGTGTCACAGGACCATTACTCGCTTATGAGGTTTTAAGTGCGTTTTTCCTTGAAGCCGGTTTTCTGGGGATTATGCTATTTGGTTGGGGCCGAGTGGGGCCTAAAACCCATTTTTTCGCAACACTAATGGTTGCAGTAGGTACCTGTATATCCATGTTCTGGATTCTGTCCTCGAACAGCTGGATGCAAACCCCTCAGGGCTTTACTATAGAAAATGGTATTATCGTCCCGCAAGATTGGTTTGCGATTGTATTTAATCCATCCTTCCCATATCGATTAGCACATATGGCGATGGCCGCTTTCCTTGTTTCAGCCTTGTTAGTTGCAGCAACAGCTGCTTTCCACTTATTAAAAGGTCGTCGTGATGCCTTGGTAAAAAAATCATTTTCCATGGCCATGTGGATGATTCTTGCTTTGGCACCTCTGCAAATGTTTGTAGGTGACATGCATGGCCTGAATACGCTTGAACACCAACCGGCCAAATTAGCGGCTATAGAAGGACACTGGGAAACCAATAAAGATAGTGGTATGCCACTCTATTTATTTGGTATTCCTGATATGGAAGCTGAAGAAACCAAATATGCGATCGGGATTCCGAATCTGGGGAGCCTGATCATGACACATACTCTGGATGGTGAAGTCAAAGGTTTAAAAGAGTTTGCACCTGAAGACCGTCCAAACTCACTGGTTGTATTCTGGAGTTTCCGGATCATGGTAGGGCTCGGTGTACTCATGATTCTGATGGCAATTTTAGGGGTATGGCTGAGAAAAACAGGAAAGTTTTATGATTCCCTATGGTTGCATAAGTTTGCCTTATATATGGGGCCATCAGGATTTATCGCTTTACTTGCCGGTTGGTTTACCACTGAAGTTGGTCGTCAACCTTGGGTTGTTTATGGTGTATTGCGTACTAAAGATACACTTTCTCCCGTTTCAGCAGAGCAGGTAGGTTTAACCTTGATCATTTTTGTGGTGGTCTACTTTATTGTGTTCGGTGTTGGCATTTTCTACATGCTGAAACTGATGCGTAAAGGCCCGGATTTTATACATTCGGCACCACATAGTGAGCAGGCGATCATACAGGCATCAAAGCGTCCTTTAAGTACGATTGATGAGGAGAATGATCTTGATCAAGTAAGTTCTAAACAATCTCAGGAGAACCAAAAATGATCGATTTATCATTGATTTGGATTCTAATTATTGGATTAGGGGTGCTGATCTATGTCGTGCTAGATGGCTTTGACCTTGGTATTGGTATCCTATTTCCTTTTATTTCCGATCGCCAGGAACGTGATGTTATGATGAATACCGTCGCGCCCGTCTGGGATGGTAATGAAACCTGGATGGTACTTGGTGGTGCAGGATTATTTGCTGCGTTTCCCTTGGTGTATTCTACGGTGCTTTCAGCTCTGTATATGCCAATCATTCTTATGGTAATTGCCTTAATTTTCCGTGGTGTGGCATTCGAATTCAGGTTTAAGGCCAATAAAACTAAACATCTGTGGGATCAAGCTTTTATATGGGGTTCCATTCTGAGCTCATTTTTCCAAGGACTGATTTTGGGAGCCTATATTCAGGGGATTGAAACCACGAATGGCATCTATACTGGTGGCGGTCTGGATTGGTTAACACCTTTTTCCCTGTTTACCGGTTTAAGTGTAGTCGTACTGTATGCAACACTAGGATGTGGTTGGTTGATCTTTAAAACCGAAAAAATGCTGCAGAATCGCATGTTTGAACTGATGCCAAAACTGCTGATTTCATTACTGATGATTTTTGCCTGTGTCAGTATTTATACGCCTTTGGCTCATCCTCAAATTGCAGAACGCTGGTTCAGTCAACCGCAACTCTTTTATTTTAGCCCGGTACCCGTACTGGTTCTGCTGTTTACTTTCCTGGCAATCAAAGCCTGTAAGCAGCGCAAAGAGTTCCTACCATTCATTTATACTTTGGCTTTGGTAATTCTCGCTTATAGCGGTTTTCTGATTAGTTTATGGCCTTATGTCATTCCACCATCAGTCACCATTTGGGAGGCTGCAGCACCTGCCAGTAGTCAATTGTTCGCCCTCATTGGAGCATTGATTTTAATTCCGATCATTCTTATTTATACCGGATTATCGTATTGGGTTTTCAGGGATAAAGTGCGTGTGGGTGATGAAGGTTATCATTAAGGAGGCAGAATGAAAATTTCTCAATTGAAATGGTTTATTGGCTTATGGCTGGCTGGTTTTTTAAGTTTGGCCTTGGTCGCAGGACTGTTTAGATTGCTGTTGAAATTGGCGTATTAAGTTTTAAACACAGGTCAGTGAGGTTTTCCTTACTGACCTATTTTTTATAAGGTTCAGTTTTTTTAGATGCAAAAAATTGCTGGATCTGAATAAGTTTGATGAGAGATTTGGACTAAAAATAAATGAGGAGTAAATGATGAAAAACCATCTTTTTTGTGTAGGCATTGAATTTAAAAAAGCATCGGATCCATCAGAATCCTATGCGTATGTGACAGCTTATTTAGGCGCAAAAAACATTGATGAAGCAATTCAACGGGTGGAAAAACAGCTGGAGCAAGAAGGAAATGAAATCCTGTTTGTCCGCGGTTGTTGGGTCGTCGATTCAGACTGTGATGATGGTTTCTGTCCAACAGATGAGAGTAGGACGCTAGCAAACAATGATTTGCTTTTTAATGACCAGATCAAGTTTGGAAAATTACAAGAATGGTCAATCAATAATAACTACGAATACTAATTTCGTAAGTGATGCATCAGTTGGTTTTTTCTTTCTGATGCTGTAGTAGTGTTTTCAATTTAATATATTAATCTAGGCTCTTAGCACATACTAACCAGATGTGATCGCAGAACGTATTCGTGCGTTAGGTTTTCCTGCTCCGGGCACTTACAAGCAATTTGTAGAATTAGCATCAATCAAAGAAGTAGAGGGTGTTCCTAAAGCAAATGAAATGATTCAGTTACTGGTCAATGCACATGAAGCGGTTGCGAGAACTGCAAGAAGTATATTTGATGTTGTGGATGAGGCGAATGACCAGCCAACAGCAGATGTACTCACACAACGATTAGATATTCATGAGAAAACTGCATGGATGTTAAGAAGTCTTTTAGAATAAAAATTCATTTCATTATAAAAAATATGAGGCTAATAGCCTCATGTTTTTTATATTTTAAAGTAAATAATCACTTTAAAAATTATAGTGATTTAGTGCTGTAGTACCAATCTACATAGTTGTAGCCTTCAGATTTACGTGTATCAGCAGCTTCCATTGTTACTGGTGGTGGCACAATCACTTCTTGGCCCGGTTGCCAATTTTCAGGTGTAGCAACTTTGTATTCATCAGAAGTCTGTAACGCTTTAAGTACACGAAGAAACTCATCAATACTACGTCCATTACTCATAGGGTAATAAACCATTGCACGTAAGATACCTTCAGGATCGATAATAAAAGTCGCACGAACAGCTGCTGTATCACTAGCACCTGGTTGGATCATGCCATAAGCTTTGGCAACTTCCATTGAAAGATCGGCAATAATTGGGAATGGGATTTTAATGCCAAAGTTTTCTTCAATACTACGTGCCCAAGCAATATGTGAATGTACACTATCAATTGATAAACCTAATAGTTCACAGTTCAGTTCAGCGAATTGCTCAGCGCGAGTTGCAAAACCCATAAATTCAGTAGTACAAACAGGTGTAAAATCAGCTGGATGTGAGAAAAGAACTAACCATTTTCCCTTGTAATCTTCTAAACTTTTCATACCATGAGTAGTTTTGGCATTGAAATTTGGTGCTGGCTTATTTAATTGTGGAAATGTTACAACTTCATCTAGGTTAGACATTTACAGTCTCCTTAGGGGGGGGAATTAATTTAAATAAGAAATGGTTGGATAACCTGCATCAATCCAAGCTTGCATACCACCTTCTACAGAATAGAGTTTTTCCAATCCCATATTTTGAAGTGCTTGAATTGATAGAGCTGAACGAGCTCCTGTACCACAGATTAAATAAATATCTTTTTCTGATAGTTCCTGTAAAGAATGTTCAATTTCGCAATGGTGATTCACTAGGGGATGTTGGGCTATTTTCATTTCCAACATCCCTCGTGGAAAATTTACAGCTCGATCAATTGCTACAGTTTTGTATTCTTCAGGTTCACGAACGTCTATTGAAATTAAGTCAGGATATTCTAAATATTTCTCGTACAGCTTCTCGACTTTTATTTCAATAACCTTATTTTTAGCTTCAGTTATCAGCTGATTTGGGGTTTTCATACTATCCCTCTGGAAGTCGATATCACTATACTTTATATATTTATAATATAATAAGTATTCTCATTATTGTCTAATATTATTAGACTTCTTTTCATAAATCAAAAAGCAATCTTCTTTCTGATCCTCAGTTCAAGCGATACATAGGTATCTGATTGTCAACTTTTTATTTAATGGTTAAGCAATTGAAAATTCATATTCCATCTAAAGGCAGACCATCCAAATTAAGCTTGGAAAATCAAGTTCTTCTCTTCCTGAGCTATTAGCAGGAATACCGAATGCTATTCGGTAATCCCCCCTAAAAATAAGGCACTGTTGCAAATAACCACGAATGGTAAGCTGAAGACTGTTTTAGCTAAAGGTGCAGCATATGAATCCTTTCCATGGTCGGCATTTTCAGGGCGAAATCATTCTTTGGGCTGTGCGCTGGTATTGTAAATATGGCATTAGCTATCGTGAACTGCAGGAAATGCTGGCCGAACGGGGTGTGAATGTTGATCACACGACTATTTACCGTTGGGTTCAACGTTATGCTCCTGAAATAGAAAAACGTTTACGCTGGTATTGGCGTAATCCTACAGATCTGAGCTCGTGGCATATTGATGAAACCTATGTAAAAGTGAATGGACGATGGTCTTATCTGTATCGTGCAGTCGATCAACGTGGCGATACCATTGATTTTTATCTTTCTTCTAGACGTAATACCAAATCAGCATATTGTTTTCTTGGAAAAATTTTAAATAATGTGAAGAAGTGGCAAATTCCACAAGTGATCAACACGGATAAAGCACCCACATATGGACGTGCTTTATCACGGTTAAAACGGGAAGGTAAATGTCCACCAGACCTTGAGCACAGGCAGATTAAGTATAAAAATAACGTGATTGAATGTGATCATGGCAAGCTAAAGCGGATCATCAGGGCCACATTAGGATTCAAATCTATGAAGACGGCTTATGCCACAATTAAAGGTATTGAAGTCATGCGTGCACTACGTAAAGGACAAGCATCGTCATTTTATTATGGTCAGCCTCAGGGTGAAGTGTGTCTAATCAACAGGGTTTTCGGTCTCTAAGTACTTTTTAAAGGGAACATCATCGACTCAAATCTCTATTTGCAACAGTGCCGTTAATACCTCGGCTTTTGGAGCTGTTTTTTTAGCCCCTATGATTAACCACGATTGTTTAACTAATATGAACAAAGTCGTGAAACATTGGTCAAAGAATAGGCGTGAAACATGAAAAATCATAAAAAAAGCCCAATCGGGTGTGATTGGGCTATAAACTAGAAACTACAGCATTGATTTCTAAGGAAAATTATAACATTTAAAACTTCGTATAACGTGTATTATGTTAATTTTAGAGAAAGTTAAAAATATGAGAAAAGAGTTAAGAGAAATATTTATTCATGGATGTAATGAAAAAATTGACAAAAAAGGAGATAGCGTAGGTTTATCTTTCTATGCTTTTTTCAAGAATAAGAATGATAATCCTGAGCTTTTAATGGAAGCAGCCAATTGGTGGATCATGCAACATAAATTAGATCATTTCGAAAAAGCCGTAAAAATTAAAGCTCTTGTTTTAAGTGAGTCTTCGCCTGACTTAACATAATGGCGGTTATACGCAATACAACACTTGTATATTAATATAAATATCAAACACTTAAAAATTTCGCTCTAGCCAAAAAATGCACAAAAAGCCGACTTTGAAACAAGTCGGCTTTTTTATGAGCAGTTTTGATAGTTCTTGCCAATAAATTTGTTTAAAAAGTAGTCGATTTTGAGATTTTTTAAATTTTATCAATGCGTGAATGTTCAAAATTATCCCCATTTCTTGTGGATAAAACTTAGGCTGTTTTGTACGCTTTAGCTTACGTAAATTCCGGTCCTTTGCGGCTATTCGGAATAGTAGAATTTTCATATGATTAATTGGTCAGGAACAGGAAGTTCCTTAGAATTACAAAGAATGAGCACCAGGATGGGGCCAGATACGACAAGCACTAAGCCAGCACAGACCTAAAGTTCCAATAAAAAACCTCGGCAGGATGCCGGGGTTTTTTATTGTCTGCATTTAAGGTCTAATCAGTCTTAGCCAATTCATTTTGGTTGATAAGTTTAATCAGCGCATTTTGAACAAACTCATCAAGTTCAATCCCTTTTTCTTTTATGATGGTTTCTATCTTTGCTAGCGTTTCACTTTCTAATTCGAACTCGATTTCTGCTGATGTTTCCATGAGTAAATCATAGTTATTTTCGACTATCTTTTTAAAGGTTTCTTCTAGATCTTTTGTTGATGGAATATTGAAAGATAAGCGTAATGAGCTATTGATAATTTCAATATGGGTATACCCTAAATATTCAGTACTTTTTCCCACAAATCCTAAGTGCTTCATAAAAAACCTTAAATAAATATAGTAGAGAGCTGTCTAAATTAAGCCAGACTCTCTTTTACAAATTTTGGATCAACAATAAATAATCGAATAAGGGATGTTGCTGCTCCTGATGGTCTTCTCGCACCTTGTTCCCATGATTCAAGAGTACGTCTTGATACGCCAAGAATCTTAGCAAACTGATCTTGTGTTAGTTGAGCCTTTCTACGAGCTAACGCTACATCTGTCTCAGTGATTACGGTTCTTTTCGCTGCATTACTAGTAAGCATATCGTCGATGCCTTGTAATATTTCAGCTTCAATATCCCTAGTTGCTTCAAAAGCCTCAAGTTCTTTTTCAGTCATTAAACGAGTCATTTAGTTTCTCCACTAATGCTTGAAGAGTCTTCTTACTAAGCTGTACAGTTTGCTTTTTACTGTACAAGGTTAATAACCAAATCTCTCCATTTGCTAAACGATTAAAGTAGATGACTCTGACACCACCACTTTTACCTCTACCACCGCTAGTCCATCTAATCTTACGAATACCACCTGCATTAGGCTCTACATCTCCTGCTTCAGGATTTAATGCTAAGAATGTTTTGAATTCCTCATATTCTTCCTGAGTCCAATAAACAAGACAGTGAACCGTACCGGGTTTGTCGGAGACTTTTTATTTAAGTTAGGCCACCTGACCTAACGGATTAATCTTATCATAGTAGATTGCTTCAAACTCAAAAGGTGATACATAACCCAGTGCACTATGTACACGTTCTTTATTGAACCAATCTACCCAGTTTAGTGTCGCAAGTTGTACATCTGCTAAACCTTGCCAATCTGCTTTTAAATATTCAATCACCTCTGTTTTGTATAAGCCATTCACCGTTTCAGCCAAAGCATTATCGTATGAATCACCAGTCGTACCGACTGATGCTCGTAAATTTGCTGCTTCTAAACGATTGGTATAACGAATGGAAAGATATTGCACACCTCTGTCGGAATGATGAATCACATTCTTTGGCATGCCTCGGTCATGCAATGCTTGCTCCAATGCATCGAGCACCATGTCTGTATTCATACGTGTTGATACTTTCCATCCAACAATTGCTCGTGAGAACACATCAATAATAAAGGCGGTATAGACCCAACCTGAATTGGTTTGAATATACGGGTGAGTTTTAGCTAGTCATAATTCATAAAAAATATCGATTGTGTACTGTACTGTAATGTACTAAAATACGATACAGTACAGTACACAATAGGAAGTAAACCCATGGCAATCACTAAATCAGATGTGGCAAAAGCCATCGAATCCCTTGCAGCACAAGGCTCAAACCCAACTAACGATAATATCCTTGCGGTTCTTGGTAGCGGATCAAAGACCACTATCAACAAATACCGCAAAGAGATCCTTGAAGAGCAACTGGCGGCAGCCGTTACTACGGCAAAAACTCTGAAAGATGCGGAACTTGTTACCGTGTCACAAGTCATTGCAACCCTATTGCAAGAACGGATTGATGCAGTACAAGGCGGATATGCGGAAACAGTGCAACAACTGGAAAAGCAGCTTGCAGATACCACAGAAAAACTGGAACAGGTGCAAATCAAACTTGATGAACAGGTCAAACAAACTGATGACACTACCGACAAGCTGAAAGTCGCTCTTGCTAGTACAGATAAGGCAAAAGAAGACTACAACGCCTTGCAAGCCAAATATGAACAGCTACTCGAAAAATCAGGCTCGATCAAATATGTGGAATCACAACTCACTAATGCAAATGCACGGATAGCTGAATTAGAAAAACAGATTACAATGCAAAAAGACAAGTAACTGACGATGAAGGCTGACATGCTCCCCATTAAATCACCGGTTTAGTACGGAGTATGTCAACGCTCTTTGGGGGTTACATCATTCAAATTGCTAATTCGCTATGACTGCCTAAGCGAACTAATTTCAAAATTAGTAGTTCACTTTCTTCTGTTTTCTTATAGATTAAAACGAGATCAGGTTTGATATGGCAATCACGATGACCTACCCAATTACTGACCAAAGCATGGTCACGATACTTTTCAGGCAAGGCTTCATCAGCTTGCAATAATTCTAAAACAGTTTGTAGTTCAGCATCTAATGTATTTCGATGCTGCCCTTTTTTCTCACGTTTATAGTCTTTCTTGAATGCTGATGTGTACTTAATCGTCCGCATTTAGATCAGCCATCAAATCTTTAACAGAAGTGAAGCTCTTTGCTTTGCTTAGATCTTCTTCCATTGCAGCAATGGTTTCAGGATTGGGCTGCCAAATTTCAAAAGGCAGAGCCTTTTCTTTCGCTACCTTGGTTAACAGCAAGCGAACTGCATCTGAGACAGTTAAGCCCATTGTTGCAAGAACTTCTGTTGCTTCATGCTTAATGTTTTCGTTAATGCGAGTAGTGACTAGTGCATTTGAAGCCATGTTAAGCTCCTATGATTAACATTGTTAATCACACTATATTCTTAGATGAAGAAAAGTTCTGTTATTCACCAATTAAAATGTCCTGTTTTTAACTGCAAGAGTCAAGCACAGGATTTAAATTTCTTTGTTCAATAACAGCTTTCTGAGCTTTACGACTTGGCATATTTTTGTTTGTTCGGGAACGTTTATTCTGTTTCTCCAACTCTTCATGCTGTTGCTGGATATGCGCCAGGACTGAACCTAACCGTTTATTTTCAACTACTTCATTTTGCTGCAGCCCAGCCAATTTATTGAAGATGCTGTAGTTGATCCTCCGACCTTCATGCATGAGGGCCACAGTTCCATCCGGATACTCTAGAAATGAAATGTATTGCCCAACTAATTTCTGGTTCAATTCAGTTGGTTCAAGCAGATAAATACACTTGTCATACGTCAGGGTTAGATTCTTGGTGACCTTACGCGGTTCCTGCCAGGTAAAAATATCATCCAGTTCAAGATCAGATTCGGTTAATGGTCGATGTAAATTCTTTGAGTTTCGCGCGCATTTCGCGAACTTCTGATTGAAATGCTCAATAAAGCAGGGTAGCCATGCATTGGCTTCGGCAATCGAACCGATTCCTTCTAGACGCATCTCCTTGATCAGACGGTCCTGAAGGGTTCTATTCGCTCGCTCTACGCGACCTTTGGCCTGTGGGGAGTTGGCGAAGATAATATCAATGTTTAATTCGTTGAGAATCCGGCCAAATTGCGTGATCTGGCTGTCCTGACTGGATTTCTGGTTCACTCTGAATACCGAATGTTTATCGCTATAAAAGGCCAGCGGCTTGCCGTATTGCTCAATGTAGGCTCTGGTCGAAAGCATATAGTCAAAGGTGGTTTCAGCCTCACAAAAGCGCAGATGCAACAGCTTTCCAGTGGCATCATCGATATAAACCAGCAAACAGCATTTGGCGGCTCGTCCTTCAAACCAGTCATGATATGAGCCATCAATCTGGATCAGCTCACCGAAGCAATCACGGTTATATCTAGGCTGATATGGGCGTTTCAGTCGTTTGGATCGAGGAATCCAGAGCTCATTGGCCGTCATCCAGCGACGAAGCGTTTCTACCGGGAGATTCAGGCCGAACATGCTGCTGAGCTTCTCATGAGCCAAGGTTGGGCCAAAGCCCAGCAAATGTTCAGAAATAATGGAAAGGCATTCAGACTTTACGGCTTCATCATGGCGACGATGACCCGGTTGACCACGGCTGGCATGCACCAGACTTGAAACACCGTCTTGATTGAGCTTGTGCAATAACCGGGTTATTTGACGGGTTGAAAGATTCAGGATTTCAGCAGCACGGACTTGGGTAATACGATGATCTCGAACGTCTTGCAGCACTGCAAGACGTTGAATTTCTTTATCAGACATAGTGATCAGCATCTATATTTATATCCAGTCCATGATGGTAAAAACCATCATAAACCAGACATTTTTATTGGTGAGAATATAGACACTTTAAATGGGTTCTAACATAAAAATGGGAGCTTTAAGCTCCCATTTTTGCTGAGTTTTTCAATTTTTAGGTAGTAGCCTAGGCTTCAATAAATTACGCACCTAAACGCATTAACTTTTCTTGAATCGCATCACTGACAAAGGCATTTAGAGAATTACTTGATGCTAAAACCGCCTTACGGTGCAATTCAGGGCTAATACGGACATTAAAAGTGCCTTTGAATGGTTGATCAGGAGATTTTCCTAGTTCAGCACATGATTCTAAATAGCCGTCTACAGATTCCTGAAAAGCTTTCTCAAGGGCTTTTAAAGTTTCCGCTTCATAGGTAATAAGATCACGAATAAAAGCAAGTTTTCCAAATAACTCACCTGTTTCAAGATCAGGCTCAATTGTTCCGAGATAACCTTTGTACTTTAAATAGCTCATAAAAATCCCTCCTGCTTGAGTGCCTGTTTTACAGCTTTCAATGCCCCACCTTTGATTTCATTTTCAGGGTGTGGTCTATGCAGTAAAATCATATGTTCAGTTTTTTCATTAAAAAACCGAACACGAGAGCCTGCCATTTCAAATTTTTCATAGCCGAGCTGGCTCAGTAAAACGACTAAATCTTTATATGGAAACGTATTTTTTGAATTTCCAAATTTTTCCAATAACTTTTCCGTTTTACCCATATTTTAGCCCTACTCAGTTACGACTAAGTATAGTCCCTTGAAATTAAAAAATGCAACTAAATTTAGTTGCATTTTCATATAACCACCATTATGTTAAATCAGGTTTAAAACTTAATATCATGTGAATTAAAGTAGGTCGGATCAAACTCTATCTCTCCTATTTCATCCTCGATAATTTGCATGTAATCGTCATATCTTGGATGTTTAGGGTCTTGTAATGCATCTAAAATATCAAGATATCCAAAAATTCCTCCAATATCTTCAAATGGAGCATGATTTTGACCATCTATACAACATGGATATTTTTTATTTAAATCAGGAGATTGTCTGCTTTCTACAGTAATCAAATGTTCCCAACAATCGCCAAAATCATATGTATATATAATTTTTTTACCTACACGTAGAACTTCTTTCAATTTTTGTCTTTTATTGATCTTTTCATGCTTAATAGTCGTGAATTCATGTAAATGGCTATCTTCCCAATCAAAAGCAGATTGAATTGCCTTATGGAGCGTAGATAAAGTAGCTGCCGATGAAATTTGAATAGTTCTCCAGATTTCAGGATCACTGCCTAGAAGACTAATTTTTAATTGAAAAACTTCATCAGAAGATTTGAGCTTTACAGTTCCCATAACAGCCTAGTTCTCAAAAAATAGTTTTAGTAAATCTAAAATTAACATAATACAAGTTATATGAACTTACCATACCAAGCATGCCCTTCTGTCATGATTCTTCTATCAAAAGAGTATACTCGAATGATAAGGAAACAGTTATTTACAACGAAATATCATTAGAGTTGTTATGTTGATTAAATGATAGCTGTATCATTGTAGTATATTCAATAATCTCAAATGATAAACCATGACGACTAGAATCTACTTAAGAGCTTCAACCAAAGATCAAGATGCACAGAGAGCACTAAACCAATTAGATGACTTAAACCAAAGGCTCGAGTTAGGTGAATCGGTTACCTATATTGAGAATTTCTCAGGGACGAAGTTGGATCGTCCTGAACTAAACAGGTTGCTCACAGAAGCAAACCAAGGCGACACGTTATTGGTAGAAAGCGTTGATCGTCTGTCCCGTCTAAGCCAAGCAGACTTCCAAGAACTTAAGCGTAGAATCCAAGAGAAGGGGCTTCGCTTAGTAGTTGCTGACCTTCCCACAACTCATCAATTGATCCAAACCAATGACAGCATCACAAGCTCAATCCTAGATCTCATCAACAATATGCTGATTGATCTACTTGCTACTATGGCTCGTTTGGATAACGAGAAACGTATAGAAAGGATCAAGCAAGGCTTAGAGCGTTCAGGGTACAAACCATCAGGTAAGAAACCAAATGAAGCCAAGCACAAAAGAATCAAGGAGTTGCTTGCTACAAATAACATGACTAAGCAGGAAATTGCGAAAGCTGTTGGTTGTGGGGTAGCTACTGTGTATCGAGTAATGAACCAAGGAGAAGATGCAGAGCTGAATCAGCTTGTCGAATCTCGTGCACAACAAGGCAGGATTCGAGTAGCCATTGAAGACCTTTAGTTGAAATGTTAGCCACTTTTTTGGTTTCTATGTCACTGCCCTAACCAGCATGACTTGCGATACATGAAGTGGCATTATTACTTCATAACCTATAGGTGTTTGCCTATAAGCCAAACTTTCTATAGTCTTTGACAATTACAATTCATAAAAACTAAGTATGCCTGATCAACAGCTTTCCCTCAGTGAATACCTCGAAACAGTCCAAGAGATCGTAAAGATTGCCTTTGGTGATCCTGTATGGGTTAAAGCTGAAATTAGAAGCCTGAACACCAAGAGTGGTCACTGCTACCTAGAACTTGCTGAAAAAGAAGAGGGCACTGATAAAGTCATTGCATCTTGTAAAGGAACCATTTGGAAGTCCACTGCAGCTAAGCTTCTGTACAAGTTTCAGAACGAAAGTGGAATGGAGCTGTCAAAGGACCTGAATGTCCTGATTAAAGTCAAAGCCAGCTTTAGTCCGCAATATGGGTTCTCAGTAAACATTGAGGATATTGACTCAAGCTTTACGCTCGGTGATCTTGCGAGACGTTACCAACAGATCGTAAAGCAACTCACAGAAGATGGCTTGATTGACAAGAATAAGAAGCTCCCTACACCATTTGACATCAACAAAGTTCTCGTCATTGCACCTGAACAAGCTGCAGGATTAGGAGACTTTAGGAAGGATGCTGATATTCTGCATAAAGCTGGGGTCTGTGAATTCATCTATCACTCAGCAACATTTCAAGGTAATACAGCAGCAGCAAGTATCATTGCTTCTTTAAGCCAAGGATTAAGACAGTGGGCGAATGAATACAAAACACCTCCTGACTTGATTGTCATCATTCGTGGTGGTGGTGCTGTCAATGATTTGGCTTACTTGAATGATTACGACCTAGCTGCTTTGCTTTGCAAACGATCAGTACCAATTTGGGTTGGTATTGGACATGAACGAGATAAGACCATTCTCGATGAAATTGCACATCGATCTTTTGATACACCGAGTAAAGTGATTGGCGGTATTAGAAACCATATCGCTGAACGTGTAGATGAGGTCAAGGTTTTCATTCAATCCATCCAACTGTACTCTCAGCAGCAGATCCAAGTGTACCAAAGCCAAAATGATCAGTTAATGCAAATCACCAAATCTATGGCTCAGGCACAACTTAATCAAGCCAGCAAACAAGCTGACCAAATGAAGACGAATGTCCATTACTTTGCTCAGCAACAATTGAAACGAGCAACGCTTAATGTGGAAACGCTGATGAGAATGACGCTGATCCAAAACCCTACAAATGTATTGGCTAGAGGTTATGCCATCGTTCGTAGTGGAGGGAAGGCTATAACATCCATTCATCAAGCCAAGGATCAAACTTTGGCGATTCAATTACATGATGGTTTAATCAATACACAAGTTTTACAGGTGAAACCAAATGAGTGAACAACAACTAACATTTAAAGAAGGCTATGACATCTTAAAGAAGAATGCTGAGCTTCTAGAGTCTCAAGAGGAGCCGGACATTGATAACCTGATGAAAGTTGTTGAAGAATCCATGGCAGCTTATAAAAACTGTAAGCAACGCATTGATGCAGTACAACAAGCATTGAATGAAAGCTTTAAGGATTAATCTTTAATTGTTAGCAATTGATCCCACTTAAAGTAATTCTGTGTCAGTCGATCTCTGGACATATTCCAAGTGCGATTGGGCATCATACATGCACCTAGAGCAAGCTTGGTTTTACCAAACTTGATATGGACTTGTTCAAGGGAATCCATTAAAGCATCATCCAAGCGAACCTGATCCATATCTGTGAAGATATCGTAGAGATGGTTCGATTTTGGCTCTAAGCACGTCAAGATGACACCACATTTCTTGAAGGCGATGTCCTGTGCATATAGCTGATCAATCATCGCTGTAGCGAGCTTAGAGAGCGTCAAAAGATTGTCTGTAGGTTCAGGTAAAGCCAAGGATAAGGACTTGTTGTAGAAGGGCTTTGAATTATCAAATGGGTTTGATTGAACGAAACCAATTAAACAACCACACAGCAACTTGTCATCCCTTAATCTGCCTACTGCATCCATCACATATTTTGAGATGGCTTCTTTGAGATCATCAATTTGATGTACTCGTTGACCGAAGGAACGACTTGCTACGATCTGCTTCTTGGCAGGAGGTGAGTGTTCTAGTTCAATGCAGGCTACTCCATGTAGCTCTAGTAATGTTCGTTGCATGACGATAGAGAATTGGTCTCGAATCATCTGAGGTGAAGCCAAGACAAAATCCATAACAGAATGGATTGCCATGCTGTTTAACTTCTTCGTATGCTTTCTGCCAATGCCCCATACTTCATTCACATCAATTTCTTGATACATGCTCTCGGTTGAGCATGGGTCCATTGAAACCAAATTGCATACACCATTGAAGTAAGCATTCTTCTTGGCAATATGGTTCGCCAATTTCGCTTCAGTCTTTGAACGTCCAATGCCAATACATACGGGTAAACCAAGCCAAGAGAAAACACGCTGACGAATCTGCTGTGCATAGTCAGTCAGATCATAGTTGCTAAAGTGAGCTGTCAGATCAAGGAAGCATTCATCAATCGAGTAGACCTCCTGTTCTTGAGGAGCTACAAAATCAGAGAGCACCTTCATGAATCTGCGAGACATCTCAGCATACAAAGCATAGTTGCTCGAGAGTACTTGTACCTGATGTTTCTCTACAATATCCTTGATCTGAAAGAGAGGAACACCCATCTTAATGCCCAAGTCTTTGGCTTCTTGGGAACGTGCCACAGCACAGCCATCATTGTTGGATAGCACAATGACAGGCTTATTGTTCAGACTAGGGTTAAAGACACGTTCACAACTGACATAGCAATTATTGATGTCTACAAGTGCATAGATCTTCTGGTGAGCTACTTGCATGAGCATGAAACCAATCAAGTATTAACGCTTTCTGAATGGCTTGATGACAAAAGTCACTACACCCCAAATTAGCATTTCCTGCCCATCTTGCAGATGAATGTCGGAATACTCAGGGTTCTCTGCTTTAAGCCAACGATTATCATCACTTTCGATCATGAGACGTTTTACGGTGAACTCATTGTCGATCAGTGCAATCACGATATCTTCATGCTTGGCTTCAATGCTTCGGTCTACAATCAGTTCATCATCAATCTCAATACCTGCATCTCTCATGGAAAGTGAAGCTACTTTCACAACGAAGGTTGCAGCTTCATTTTTGATAAGGTGTTCATTCATGTCTAATGTTTTGTCGACATAGTCCTGGGCAGGAGAAGGGAAGCCAGCAGCAACCTTTTCTGAAGCCAAAGGAATGTGCATCGAGATAGATGGATCTACAAGTGTAATTGAGGCTATATCATTGAACCTGGCTTCTTTGGATTTGACCAAGTAATTCTTGATCTCGATGACACGAGATTCCGGCACACGAATTACCTTTGTAGGTTCATCATAATTTGCCTTGCGACCAGCACCTTCCCGAAATCCTCCACGCTGAGTAACCATCTGGATCTCCTTTACTTAATTGATTATGTAACATAATCAAAGAATATAGAGAGATTTTTGCTAAGGCAATGAAATTACGATGAATGGTTTAGGAAAATTATTGACTGATGTTCCATTAATCAGAGTTCTACGATGTCAACGTAAAGCTCAGGACTCACTTTTCTAGGGAGTCATTATTAGAGGCTTTAATGTACTTTGCACGTCGATTTGCTATGCGAGCTTTCTCTCTTTCAAACTGTTCTTCATCACTCATTAGTGTAAGCTCTTGGGATCTTTTTTCTCTTTCTTGGGCTTCTGCAAGAGCTCTTTTTGCATTAAGAAATGCTCTGAGGATACGCCAAGACAGTCTGAGTAGTGGTTGGACTACTATTGCTGCAAAAGGTATAGATAAGACAACTGTTCCTATGAAACCAGTAAAACCTACTGGTTCAATCCAAGCACAAAGTAGGAAGATGGAAAGTATGAGTGCTACTAACATCAAAATATGTGCATCAACTTCTTCATTCGGGTACATAGAGGTAAAGCATTTTGGTTACTATGTTGATATGGGATTTTAGGGGCTTTGTTGCACAAAGATTTGAAATGCAAAGCGCCCCTAATTGAGCCAAATTTAAGGCGTAACTTGGGTAAGTGGTCGACCTAATTCCGTAAATCTGTTGAGGACTGCTACACGTGCATGAATTTCATTCACCTGACTAGGAAAGCTTCTTGCCATTAATTTATCGCCTAATAATTTGATGCAATGCATCTTGGTTTCCACCAAACTGCGGCGATGATAGCCTGACCATTTTTTCCATAATGTCCTGCCTAAACGTTTAACTGTTCGAAGTAATTCATTTCGCTCTAGCGAGCTACTTTTTGTATCTTTCCATGGTTTCGCATTTTTTCTAGGTGGAATCACCGCATGTGCTTGCCGATCTGCAATAACCTGACGGCATTGCTTGGTGTCATAAGCTCCATCGGTATAAACAGAGTCAATCTGCTCATCTTGTGGAATCTGATTAAGTAAATCACCAAGCACCTGTGAATCACTGACATTATTGGTTGTGAGCTGAATAGCGCGTATTTGTAGGGTTTTGGCATCTATACCAATATGTAGTTTACGCCATTGGCGACGATATTCAGCTCCATGTTTCTTGCGTTTCCATTCGCCCTCACCTAGAAACTTCATGCCTGTAGAGTCTACGAGTAGATGCAGCCCATCGCTACTTTTTTGGTAGCTGATTGCAATATCAATATGCTTTTGTCTTCTACAAAGCGTACTGTAATCTGGTGCGGTCCAATTTAATCCGCAAAGTTTAATCAGACTTTGCACAAAGCCAGTGACCATACGTAAAGATAGACGGAATAAGGATTTAATCATTAAGCAGCATTGGATGGCTGCGTCGGAGTAGGTTTGATTTCGCCCTTGTTTGCCTTTTGATGGCGCATACCATTGCGTAGCAGGATCAAACCAAATGGCAATATTTCCGCGACTCATGAGTGCTCGGTTATATGCGGGCCAATTGGTTGTGCGGTAGATTTTCTGTGTAGGCTTATTCATTTGGAAATTATATCGCTGAAAAAGCCTTTACAGATAGGTTTGTGCAACAAAGCCTATCGTTGATAATGTGTTCCCAAGACTTCTTATTAGCTCTTTCAGTGCCAAACTTTTTGCCGCAATATACACAGCACAGGTCTCGCTCCGAGACCGCATCTTCTATGTGCTTTGGTATTCCCCACGAATTTGCCATTTTAGGTTTTCCTTATTTTATGGCTCTAGTTGAATGAAAAATCCTAACCTTTGATAACTCACATTCATAAAATTTAGATCTAAGCATTAAATGAAATAGTTGTCATAACACTATATAAATGAGGGTGTAAAAAAACCAGCACCGAAGCGCTGGTTTTTTACATCACTAACTTAGGTTAGTTTTGCATCAACTTATTGAGCTGCATCAAGAGCAGCATTGAATGTTGCGCTTGGACGCATTACTGCATTCACTTTAGCTTGATCTACTGCGTAGTAACCACCGATATCAACCGATTTACCTTGTACTTCCGCAAGTTCAGCAACAATTTTGTCTTCGTTTGCAGCTAAAGCTTGTGCAAGTGGTGCAAACTTCGCTTTCAACTCAGCATCTTCATCTTGAGCAGCAAGTGCTTCTGCCCAGAATTTTGCCAAGTAGAAGTGGCTGCCACGGTTGTCCAGTTCGCCAGTACGACGTGATGGAGACTTGTCGTTGTCAAGTAATTTGCTGGTCGCTTGATCAAGAGTTGATGCAAGTAATTTCGCACGAGTATTATCTTCTTTAATACCCATTTCTTCTAAAGAAGCAGCAAGCGCAAGGAACTCACCTAATGAATCCCAACGTAAGTGGTTTTCTTCAACAAGTTGTTGTACGTGTTTAGGCGCAGAACCACCCGCACCAGTTTCGTACATACCACCACCCGCCATTAACGGAACGATAGATAACATTTTCGCAGAAGTACCAAGCTCCATAATTGGGAACAAGTCAGTGAGGTAGTCACGTAAGATGTTACCTGTTACAGAAATGGTGTCTAAACCACGCGCAACACGCTCAAGTGTATAACGCATCGCACGAACTTGTGACATGATTTGAATATCTAAACCAGTCGTGTCGTGATCTTTTAAGTATTTTTGAACTTTCTTGATCACTTCGTTTTCGTGTGGACGGTACGGGTCTAACCAGAAAATTGCTGGCATACCAGAGTTACGTGCACGTGTTACTGCAAGTTTAACCCAGTCGCGAATAGGTGCATCTTTCACCTGACACATACGCCAGATGTCGCCTTCTTCTACGTTTTGAGTCATCAACACTTCACCAGTGTCAATATCAGTGATGTTTGCAACACCTGCAGCAGGAACTTCAAAAGTCTTGTCGTGTGAGCCGTATTCTTCAGCTTTTTGCGCCATCAAACCTACGTTTGGCACAGTACCCATCGTACGTGGGTCGAAGTTACCATTCCACTTACAGAAATTGATCATTTCTTGGTAAATACGCGCGAAAGTAGATTCAGGCATTACTGCTTTACAGTCGTAAGGTTTACCGTCAGCACCCCACATTTTACCGCCACCACGAATCATTGCAGGCATAGAAGCATCTACAATTACGTCGTTTGGAGAGTGGAAGTTGGTGATGCCTTTTGCAGAATCCACCATTGCAAGTGCAGGGCGGTGTTCTTGGCATGCGTGTAAATCTTCGATGATTTCTTCACGTAAAGAAGTTGGTAAGGTTTCGATCTTTTCATAAAGACCTGCCATACCGTTGTTGACGTTAATGCCAAGTTCTTCAAACAATTTACCGTGTTTTTCAAACGCTTCTTTATAGTAAATTTTCACACAGTGACCGAATACAATCGGGTGTGAAACTTTCATCATGGTCGCTTTTACGTGTAAAGAGAACAAAATGCCTGCTTCTTTACAATCATCCAATTCTTTTTCATAGAAGTCGCAAAGCGCTTTCTTGCTCATGAACATAGAATCGATGATTTCGCCATCAAGTAACGCTACTTTTTCTTTCAATACAATGGTTTCACCAGAATGAGTGATGAGTTCCATTTTTACGTTACGTGCGCGGTCAAGCGTCATTGATTTTTCGCCATGGTAGAAGTCACCTTCATCCATGTGTGAAACGTGAGTTTGTGACCATTGCTTCCATTCACCCATAGAGTGAGGGTGTTTTTTTGCATAGTTTTTCACTGCAGCAGGTGCACGACGGTCAGAGTTACCTTCACGTAATACAGGGTTTACTGCTGAACCTAAGCATTTACCAAAACGAGCGAGTAAAGCTTTCTCTTCTTCAGTATCCGCATTTTCAGGATAGTCAGGAATTGCATAGCCTTTTGCTTGTAATTCCTTGATACATGCAATTAACTGAGCAACTGAAGCACTGATGTTCGGAAGTTTGATGATATTGGTATCTGGATCTTGCGTGAGACGTCCAAGCTCTGCGAGGTTGTCGGCTACCTTCTGTTCTTCGCTTAGGTATTCCGAGAATTCAGAGAGTACGCGTGCTGCTACAGAGATATCACTCTTGACAATCTCGATGCCAGCAGGCTTAGTAAAGGTCTCAATGATCGGCAGTAGAGAGTAGGTCGCCAACAATGGCGCCTCATCGGTCAGTGTGTAAATGATTTTTGACTTTCCACCAGCCATATATAGCCCCTTGCTTTGATTGAGTTTTTTAGGAGCGAGATGATGACTCAGCCCCTGCGAACCGATTTGCCTAATTTAACCTTGAGAGTATCGACTCTCAATGCATTTCAGTCAACGTAATTACAGTGATGACGCCATTTCGCTACGAAATGATGTGTCGCATTTGTGCGAGTCAAGACACGGCTTAATGTAAAAATGAGCCTATTTAAACCTAAAAATCGCCTTGAGTATTTAGTGTTGAAATACTAATCAAATCGTATGATGAAGATATGACATCAAAAATATATGTATATTTTATTATAAATTAACCAGTTGAGGGTTCGACTTAAGTCGAATGTTTGATAAATAACCGATGAAAATGATAGGTGGATATATTTATTCTATTTATTTTATATGTTTATCAATATGTTGCTTCTATTTTTTACAGTGTGATGCAATGTAAACTCTTGTATAGAAGTTGAGATTTTCTTCAAAAACGGAGGGAAATCTACAGATAAAAAGCCTGATTTATATTTTAAAAGTTTAGATCTATTTTTATGGTCCAAATTTTACAAAAATAAGCGTATTTTTTAGCGGGTTTGTAGCACCGTTTGATCCATCAAAAATCATAATCAAGCGTGAGCTAAACCCTTGTTAATCCATAGATGAAAAATCAAGTAGTAAAGAAGAAATGCCGAGTTGTTACGCAGTTTTTTAAATTAGTTTGAAAGCTTGTGTTTTGTGTTAAAGTTTGTAGGTTAACTCTGAATTCAGTGGATGAGTTTTGTAGACAAAATAATTCATAGGCGCGGCACACTTTAATTAACGAGGCAAAAATGAAAATACAGTTGCTGGAAATTGGTCCTGAAACGGAGCAACTCAGTGCTTGCACACTCTCGTTATTATTGGGTGTACATACGCCAAGTAACCAAATTGATGGTTTTTTGAAGTTTGCCCGTCAAATGCTGCAAGTAGATCATGCCATTTTGACTTTTAAAAATGAGCCGTACATCTGGTATTCCACCAATCAAGTTTTTAAAGCCTTTCGTGCCAACCCAAACGCACGGTTAGACGCTTTCTTTCAAGGTCAGCAACTGATTGAACCTCAACATCCTCAATATGCAAATTTTGTGCAGCACATCGCAAGTTTGGGGATAGAAGCCGCGCGCCTAATCGCACTGGATTTACTCAAAACCGATGGCGAGTCGATTGGGCAGTTGTTGTTATTTGATCATCGTGAAGAAGCGTTTAGTTTAGGTGCTTTGCCGACAGTGGCGGAGTTTGCTGCAGGTTTGGTGCGTTATATTGAATTAAAAGTTGATTATGCAAGCTTAAAAGAACTGTATGAACAGCAGTCTGCATTGAATTTTAGTAAAACCAAATTTTTCCAAATTATTGCGCATGATTTGCGCGCGCCATTTCATGGCTTATTGGGGTTTTCGGAAGTTTTAGCGCAAGAGCGCGAAACTTTGGATGATTCTAGTATTCAAAATATTGCCGACTATTTATTCGACACAGCACAATCGACCTATAACTTGCTAGAAAGTTTATTGAATTGGGCGATGGCAGAGGGTGGACGCTTTGTGTATCACCCAATTAATTTTGAGTTAAAGCAATCGACCAAAATTGTTTGCGATGTGTTGAAAAGTTTGGCAATCAAGAAAAATATTGAACTGATTGATCAAGTTGAAGAAGGCATTAAAGTTTATGCCGACATCAATATGATTACCTCGGTGATTCAAAATTTGGTGTCGAATGCGCTGAAATTTACCTTTACCGATGGCACAGGCAAAGTCATTTTACGTGCAGAGTAATTAACTATAACTAAAAATATAGACAAATATTTGCATAAGTTCTCATTTTGTCTATGTCGATTCAGTAGTGGCAAGGTGGGTATTTATTAGAGATTTAAATGATTATCTTTTGTATTTTAGGTGAGTGTCTTGGTATATTAGCATCCATATCTATTGATTATCCAATCCCTTAACCTAGGCATGACTTTGTGAAATTAACACGCATTCATCACTGTAAAAACTTGAATGTGCAAAAGTACAAACAGCTTGAGAAACAAGCTGTTTTACTTGGTCGTATTCGTAGCGAGGTGTGGGCTAAATATGGTGCTATTTCAGGTTTGAATATCAGTGACAGAGCTA
>NZ_JAYFSK010000019.1:0-44684 GCF_041464035.1 Acinetobacter sp. AL9
TCGTGAACGTCCTAACTCCCGAGCAAGGGTAGCGATTGAACTTTTACTTTTCAAAGTAGCATAAATTTCGTATCTTTCATCTTGAGAAAGTTGGGTGTATTTCTTCATTGTGTGCTTTCCAATTGCGAGTTGAAAAAGTCTAATGATTCTATGAATACACCTAACTTTTTCAACTAACTACAAATGTGTTGCACTTGGGATTTGAATCTGCGCAATCTGGGCTTTCGATCACTGAATTAAAGCGCGGTGACAACACCTGTCACATGCGGTTTTTGGTTTTTACTGTTACGAATTAAAAAATCTGTATTTTTAGCGTCCGTTGCAGTTAAAAACTCAACTTTAGATGGCAAATACATAGGTAACTTAAACCACACATCGACTTCATAAGCATCTGGCAAAGTTAAACTAGATAAGGCTTTGGCTTTGCTCCACATGCCGTGCGCAATCGCTTGTTTAAAGCCAAATGCTTTTGCAGTAATCGCGTGGATATGAATTAAGTTAAAATCGCCAGACGTTAAAGCATAACGGCGACCTGTATTTTCAGAAATATCCCATTCAGCTTGAACGGCATAGTTTAGCGCTTTGCTTTCTGCAGGCTTTGCAGCAGCTTTAGTGGTGGTTTTTTGACGTGCTAAATACGTGGTCAAACCTTCCATCACCACCTCATTGCCTACTTTAACGGTGGTAATAAAATCAAACTGTACGCCTTTATCATGTGGTTGCAATTCACCAAATTTACACGACAAGGTCAGTTGTTCATTCAATCCAACTTTACGGCTTTGTTTGACTTGGTTGCGAATATGCACCAAGCCCAAAATTGCAAATGGAAATGCTTCTTGGGTCATCATGTGCATTTGCAGACTTTGTGACAATACAGCCAAATAAATTGCAGGAATATAGCCGTTATTTTTAAAACCTGTCACTGCATTATAGGCTTTTAAGTGCTTTTGATCGACCTTGAATGAATCCACCACATATTCAACTTGCGGCAGAACTTTTTCACCTTTTGGCTTTTTAAAAATTAAGCCCTGAATCACTTTTGGATAGGCTAAATAGGGTTTTGGAAGTTGACTAAAATGGCGAGTATTCATACTGAACCTTTGAGAAGTTTTTCTAATTTATTTAATGGAGTTCTTTCTCCCGCTGGGAGAAAGCTAGAGAGAAGGGTTAATAATCTATCCCCTTATCTCCCTCTCCTAAATCCTCTCCCCAAGGGAGAGAACTTTGAAGGTGTTAAGCCCCTAACAAGCTTTGACCACAAACACGTACCACGTTACCATTAATACCTGTCGATGCCGATGAAGCAAAGTAAGCAATGGTTTCTGCAACGTCTACAGGTAAACCACCCTGACTCATAGAGTTCATACGACGACCTGCTTCACGAATGGCAAAAGGAATTGCAGCAGTCATTTGCGTTTCAATAAAGCCCGGTGCAACCGCATTAATGGTGATACCGTTGTTTAAAACAGGTGCGGTAAATTTCACGACACCAATCACACCAGCTTTAGATGCTGCATAGTTGGTTTGACCCAAGTTGCCTGCAATACCTGAAATTGAAGATACGCAAACGATACGACCATTGGCATTTAAACCATCATTTGCCAATAAGTAATCGTTCACACGCTCAATTGCAGACAAGTTGATGTTAATGACTAAATCCCAAAGCTCTGGTTTCATATTTGCCAAAGTTTTGTCACGGGTAATCCCCGCATTATGCACAATAATATCCAAACCACCTTGCGCAGCGGCAGCTGTTTTAATTTGCTCGCCTGCATCTGCAGCAGTAATGTCAATTGCTAGCGTTGAACCACCAATTTCAGCAGCAACACGGTCTAAATCTGCTTGTTGTTGTGGAACGTCTAGGCAAATAACGTGTGCACCATCACGTGCCAACACATGCGCAATCGCTTCACCAATACCACGGCTTGCACCTGTCACTACAGCAGTTTTACCTGCCAATGGTTTTGCCCAATCTACCTCTACAGTTGCAGCATTCGAGACACGGATCACCTGACCTGACACATAAGCTGAACGTGGTGAAATGGCAAAACGTAACGTAGATTCTAAGTTTGCTGCAGCACCTTGATCGACATAAATTAAGTTAGCCGCAATGCCTTTTTTAAATTCTTTGCCTACCGATTTTACAAAACCTTCCAAAGCGCGTTGTGCAATGGCTTTTTTTACACTGCCTGCAGTTTCTGGTGTAGTACCAATCACCACCACGCGACCAGAAGCCTGAATTTGACGTGCGATTGGGTTAAAGAAATCATAAAGCGCTTTTAATTGTTCTGAGTTTTCAATACCTGAAGCATCAAACACCACCACTTTAAATTTAGATTCTTTATCGCCCGAATTGAACGCACCTAAATTTAAACCTACTTTTGCCGCAGCTTGTTGCAATTCTGCATTGTTGCCTGCATAACTATTGGCATGTACATTGGCTAAAACCTGTGCAATTGATGCAGATAAATCACTTGCAGGGGCTGCACCTAAAAGTACTGCACCTTTTACCACTGGTGTTGCAGACTCAAAACGATCTAAAAAAGTTGGGGATGGTAAACCCAAATTTTTAATGACAAATTTACCAATAGGAGATTTTGCAAATGTTTGGTATTGATCAGTCATGATTATTATCTCTCATAAATTCATTTTTTGATGGATTACACGATATCTTTTAACATCAATATGATGCCAAATGCCCACATTTCAATAGCGTTACCCGTTTGTGCTAAATCATACTTGAGTTAATTATCAGATGTCTTGACCTGAATGCATTCTGCAATGTCATTGTAGTCAATTCAGCTGTCATACTATTGTGCTAATGTACGCATCAAGTAGACCCTTAACATGCTTGGAAAAGCCTTATGAGCAAAACAACTCAAGAAAATCCAGCAGTGGAAAATTCTGCAACGGATTCTGTGTCAAATACATCAACTGCTAAACGTACAAGCAAAAGTAGCAACACTGCAACCCGTTCCAACACGAGTACGACAAAAACTACACGTACCCGCACGACTAGCCGTGCTAAAACAACTGCTTCAACGCAAACAAAAGCACCATCTAATACCAATACCTCTGTTCAACAGGATAAAATTATGAGCCAAAACACTGTTCGCCGCGTTGCTATTATCGGTGGTAACCGTATTCCATTCGCACGTTCTAATGGCGCTTACTTTACTGCATCTAATACAGATATGTTTACAGCAGCATTAAATGGTCTTGTTGAACGATTCAACTTACAAGGTCAGCGTTTGGGTGAAGTTGTTGCAGGTGCAGTGCTCAAACACAGCCGTGACTTTAACATGACTCGTGAGTGCGTACTCAATACTGCCCTTGCTCCTGAAACACCTGCTTACGATATACAACAAGCATGTGGTACTGGCTTGCAGGCTGCTTTTTTAGTTGCGAATAAAATTGCACTGGGTCAAATCGAGGTTGGTGTTGCAGGCGGTGTAGATACGACTTCTGACGCGCCAATCGCATTTGGCGATGGTTTGCGTAAAGCATTGCTTGAATTGAACATTGCAAAAACAGGTAAAGACCGCTTAAAAGCATTAACCAAAATCAACATTAAAGATTTAATGGATGCGCCACGTAACGGTGAACCACGCACAGGTTTATCAATGGGCGACCACCAAGCCATTACTACGTTGGAATGGGGCATCTCTCGTGAAGCGCAGGATGAGTTAGCAGCTTCATCTCACCAAAAAATGGCAGCTGCCTATGACGAAGGTTTCTTTGATGATCTCATCACGCCATTCTTAGGTTTAGAACGTGACAATAACTTACGTGCAGATTCTACTGTAGAAAAACTAGCGAAGTTAAAACCTGCTTTTGGTAAAGGCGACGCGCGCACTATGACGGCGGGTAACTCGACTCCACTAACCGATGGTGCATCTTGCGTATTACTTGCCTCTGAAGAATGGGCAAAAGCCAATGGTCACGAAGTCTTGGCATATTTGACTTTCCAAGAAACTGCAGCAGTTGATTTTGTAGGCAAAAAAGAAGGTTTGTTGATGGCACCTGCGTACGCTGTTCCACGTATGCTTGAACGTGCTGGTTTAACATTACAAGACTTCGACTATTACGAAATTCACGAAGCATTTGCTTCACAAGTCTTGTCGACCTTAAAAGCATGGGAAGATCCGAACTTCTGTAAAGAGCGTTTAGGTTTAGATGCACCTTTAGGATCAATTGATCGTAGCAAGCTGAACGTCAAAGGTTCATCTTTGGCAGCAGGTCACCCATTTGCAGCAACAGGCGGACGTATTATTGCCACTGCGGCGAAACTTCTGAATCAAAAAGGTTCAGGTCGCGTATTGGTGTCAATCTGTGCAGCAGGCGGTCAAGGTGTAACAGCCATTATTGAAAAATAATTCTGCCTAGTTCCAATTTAGATAGCAATAAAAGCCACTTGATTCGCTCAGGTGGCTTTTTTATAGCGCTTAATTTATAGCAGCTCACTTTTAATTAGCCACTAGCGTTTTATCTGACTGAATGTTGCGGAGCATAACCCAATTTCGCTTCGATATGGTCATAACAATATTGAAAAATAAAGGTATAGAGCAAAATACTGAGCGTCATCAATAAATCAATCAAAATTGCCTGCAGCATGGATATTTCTAGTGCATACGCCACCATGGGAATAGTGGCGAGCATTAAGCCACCTTCAAAACCAATTGCGTGTAAAACGCGTATTTTAAAAGTTCTGTGTAGCTGGTGTTGCGCTTCAAACTTTTCAAAATAGTGATTGAAAAACATATTCCACAGCACCGATGTCACCGCCATCGCAATGCCTAGACCACCTGTCACTTGCATTGGCATTTCAAACACATAACTTAATACCAAAGCAATGATGACCAATAAAATCACTTCATAACTCAGGGCATGTACCCATCTTCTTTTGGAAATCAACATCTGCTTACTCAAATACTTATCCTTCCCCGCTTATTTTATTTTCATTTAATTGACCAATCGAGTTAGAATCCATCAATAATATTGAAAAGTAAAACGAATGCTCAGCCATGAATATCAATCAAGATCAGCTGATTATTTTTATCACCGTCATGGAAACGGGTTCTTTTTCTGCAGCTGCACGCCAATTGGGCAAGGTGCCTTCGGCAATTAGTATGTCCATTGCTAATTTAGAAATTGATTTAGACCTAAAACTGTTTGAACGGATTGGGCGTGAACCTTTGCCTACCCCACAAGCGCAGAGTCTTTACGAAAAAAGCAAACAACTGCTCATAGAAATGAAGCAATGGAAACAACATGCTTTTGCGCTCAGTTCTGGGCTGGAAGCACACTTAAATATTGTGGTGGTGTCTGAATTACTACACACTCGCTGGACAGATTATATTGTGTTACTAGAACAGCAATTTCCTGAATTGCAGATCAATATTTTCTCTGCGCCACAAGAAGATGCACTGCATTTACTCATGACTCAAGCAGCGGACTTGGCCTTTATGTTTGAACGCGAACAATTACAAAGCAGTGAACAATTTGTGGAATTAAAACGTGAAATTTTAGTGCCTGTCGCTGCCCGACATTCACCGCTGGCTGAATCTGATCAAGTCAGTTTTGAACAGATTTTACAAAATCGGCAAATTGTAGTGGCGAGCCGTGATCGGCAGATTAAACCCGAGTTGTTATTTTCTAAGCACTATTGGCGTACCGATAATCATCATTCTGCCTGCAGTATGATTAAGCAGGGTTTAGGCTGGGGTGTCTTGCCCTTGGAAATGCTGAATGAACATCCTGAACTACAACACGAATTAAAAATTTTACAGCTGCTAGATTTCACCCCAAAATTTGAATATTTTGTCGATTTGGTCTGGAGCCGAGAACATCAATTGGGCGCTGCTGCTCATTTTTTGATTAATCACGTCCGAAATCTAAGAAAAACTGGTAAATAATCCACAAACCCGCTTGCTTGGTACTTGGGTTAAAAGCTGTTTGTGATATAACTGAATGTATAAGCAATAACCTAAGAACTAGATCTCGAATGACACAGACAGCCTTAAATCAACTAAAAAACTTAACCACCATTGTTGCAGATAGTAGTGACTTGGCTGCGATTGAAAAGTTTCGTCCTTTGGATGCGACCACCAACCCATCACTCATTACGGCGGCTGCAAATCAACCTGAAAATAAAGCGTTGATTGAAGCTGCATTTGAGCAAGCCAAAGCTGAAGGTTATACAAATGATCTATTGGTTGAGCGCAGCATTGATATTTTAACGGTCAAATTTGGTGTAGAAATTTTAAAGCTGATTGAAGGTCGTGTTTCGACTGAGGTGGATGCTTCTTTGTCTTATGACACTGATGCGACCATTGCCAAAGCCAAAGAACTTTTAGCACTGTACCAAGCTTATGGTGTTCATTCAGACCGCATTTTGATTAAGATTGCATCGACATGGGAAGGCATTCAAGCGGCGAAAGTGTTGGAAGCCGAAGGCATTCACACCAATTTAACCTTATTGTTTGGTTTACATCAGGCACATGCTTGTGCAGATGCCAAAGTGACGTTGATTTCACCATTTGTGGGTCGTATTTTAGATTGGTATAAAAAAGCTGAAAATGTCATGTACTACCCTATTGAAAAAGATCCGGGTGTACTTTCGGTGAAGAAAATTTATCAATTCTATAAACAGCATCAAGTACAAACTGAAATTATGGGCGCGAGTTTCCGTAGTATTGATCAGGTTTTGGCTTTAGCTGGTTGTGATTTATTGACCGTTGCACCAAATTTATTGGCAGAACTTGAAGCTGATGAACGAGAAGTCGCTGCAGCGTTATCGACCAATGGCATTCAAGTTCAAGCTGAACCACTGGCAGCAATTGAAAAGGAACAATTCAAAGCGCAACTTGAGGCAGATTTGATGGCGTTCCAATTGTTACAAAGCGGCATTGATGGCTTTATTAAAGCGCGTGAGCAACTTGCCACCCTATTACGCCAGTCTTTCGGCTTAGATGCAGAGATTAAAGCTTAAGCTTTAACCTATCCCAGTAAAATTCCAAAATTTTTACTAAGCCACAAAACCGATGTTGTTATACTGCAACATCGGTTTTTATTTAGGTGAGTTTGCGTGTTTGGTATTAGTGACCTCAGCACTTTTATAATTGGCACAACCTTAATTGTGCTCTTGCCTGGCCCAAACTCACTCTATGTCATGTCAGTGGCTTCACGCTTTGGGATACGCACAGGCTATGCAGCTGCTTTCGGTGTATTTACGGGTGATCTGATTTTAATTGTGTGCACCATTTTAGGGGCAGCCTCATTATTGCATGCTTTTCCATGGCTATTCACCTTATTAAAAGTAGTTGGTGCGCTCTACTTAGGCTATTTAGGTATTAAACTACTGATTGCAGCCTATAAAACATGGTTTCCACAAACCAGGACTTCGCACGCCAATCTTTCTACAACAGCAACGAGCAATACAACTGAACGGGTTCATCCCTACCGAACTGCTTTAATGATTAGCGTTATTAACCCAAAAGCAATTTTGTTTTATTTGTCTTTTTTTGTGCAATTCGTCAATCCTGATTACACCTACCCGATGCTGAGCTTTGCTGTTTTAGCCATCGTCCTACAAATCATTAGCATGGGTTATTTATCTATCTTGATTTTTTCAGGAGTCAAATTAGCCAGTTATTTCAATCAACGCTATAAAATTGCAGCCATTTGCGTTGCAAGCATTGGTATTTTGTTCTGCGGTTTTGGCTTTAGACTGGCAAGCTCAACGCTATAAAAAAAGTATAAAAAACACTTTTGACTATTTGTTCAAATGTGTATGATCTGTTCATAAATTATAGAAAATATGTCTAAGAAAGCATGCAAAAACTTTTAAATGACTTCTCTGTGCCTGCAGTATTTGCAGGTTTTATTACCTTCTTGGTCGGTATTAGTGTTTCCGCGGTTTTAGTCATTCAGGCAGCACAAATTTTAGGCGCAAGTGCTGAGCAAATCAGCTCTTGGTTTTGCGCGTTGGGTTTAGGTATTGGTCTAAGCGGGCTGATTTTATCTTGGAAATTTAAATATCCTGTGGCGACCTCATGGTCTACCGCAGGCTTGGCACTGATTATCGCCACGGGCAGCGGTTATAGCTTACACGAAGCAATTGGCGCATTTTTGTTTTGTGGCGTACTCACAGCAGTGCTTGGCTTTTTGGGTATTTTTGAAAAGGTACTGACTTATATTCCACAAAGCTTAACCAGCGCCATGTTGGCAGGTGTGCTGCTTAAATTTGGGATTGCCCTATTTACCAGTCTGCAAGAAGCATGGGCATTTATTTTGTCTTTATTGGCGGCTTATGTATTGGCAAAACGATTTAGCCCACGTTATAGCATTGTTTTAACTGTATTGATTGGTGTCGCGTTATGCCCAATCTTCTTACAATTTCAAATGCCGAGTGTGCAATCGAGTATTGCACAACCAGTTTGGATGCAACCTGAATTAAGTTGGTCTGCTATTTTAGGTTTAGCCCTGCCTTTGTTTGTCATTAATATGGCGTCGCAATATTTGCCCGGTCTTGCCATGATCAAAAGCTATGGCTTTAACCCGAATGTACGTCACTTAATTGGTTGGACAGGCACAGCACAAGCGATTTTCGCGCCATTTGGATGTTTTAGTGTCAATATCGCATCCATCAGTGCTGCGATTAGCTTAGATGATCAATCGCATCCCGATGCCAGTAAACGCTATATTGCGGGAATTAGCTGCGGTTTGTTTTATATCTTGATGGGGATCTTTGCTGCAACGCTCACCAGTTTGTTGATGTCATTCCCAGCTGTTTTTATTACTGCTTTGGCAGGAATTGCACTGCTTGGCACTATTGGACACAACATCGCCCTCGCCTTTCAGCACGTTACAGAGCGTGAAGCCGCTTTATTGACCTTTTTATTTAGTGCTTCTGGGGTGCAGTTTTTTGGTATTGGTTCTGCATTTTGGGGACTGATTTTTGGTTGTGTGGTTTTGGCAGTTTTAAAGTTTAAACAAAGCAAAAGCTAAATAACTTAAGCAGTTAAAAAACACTTTTTCTGAAGCATCGTATTGATTTATTGTATGCGCGATACATTAGGGTCTGCTGTGCTTCGGATAAATTCTACTGTTTTAGCAAAAGTTTGCTGGCTTTCTTTTTGGTGCATAAAAAATTGATATTCGTGAATTAACCATACTTTTGTATCTGGATAAAATGCTGTCGTCACAGGAATCTGCTGTTGCTGTAAAGCATGCAGCATCGGCATAGATTGAGTTTCTGTTAAAAAGTCTTTGTTACCACCACTGATAAATACCGCAGGATAGTTTGCCGTTAAATGTTGAATAGGCGAAATATTCTTCAGAAATTCACTGTCCTGTTTCCGATCTCCCGTGTAAGCCTGCACCAAATTATAAACACCCCACTCTACGATATTCATTTCATCTGGCGCAGTTTCAACAAACGCTTTTAGATCATAAATCCCGCAGTGCAAAATCAGCCCTTTAAGTTGTTTGTGCTGAATAGTCGGCTGTAAATTAGACTGCTGTGCAAATGCAGGATTACTCAATAATGCGGCATAATGGCTAGCTAAATTCGCCCCTGCAGAATCGCCTGCTAAATATAATTGTTGTGGATTAAGCTGATATTTTTCTGCATGTTGCGTGATGTAATTTAAAGCCTGATCAATTTGTTGCAACTGAGTAGGATAAGTTGCATGCGGGGCAAATTGATATTGTACGGCAATTACATTAAAGCCCTGCGCGGCTAATAATTTAAAATAGCCACGTGCATGTGCTTTTGAGCCCGCAATCCAGCCACCACCATGAATCCAGACAATTGTCGGGCGTGCGGCTAAATCTTGCAATTGACTGTTTTGATACAAGTCAAAACTCAAATTAGGCTGCGTTGCATACACAATATCATGTTGCACTTGTATATTTTTGGGTGCATAGCGATCCATGATTTTCTGCTGCAAGCCTGTGGTGAGATTAAATGCACTAGCAATGATTCGACTGTTCTGCTGCGTGGTTTGACAAGCACTTAACAACATAAAACACAGCAACATCCAAATTATTTTCAAACCACATTTCCCTCAAGATTCATACGCCCAATTCAAACCCAAGTAATTTAAAATTAAATTATGAAGGTCTATTTATTTTTGCAAATTTAGCATCTTATTTTATCGTATAGCTTTGCCGTTGAGTTGAGTAAATTCATCATCTTCAGCTTATCTTTTCTTTCAGCAAATTTGGCGGGTAATTAAATGAATTATAAATCTTTTTTCAGATTTTAAATTGAACCTATATAGACTATATGCTATCAATAAAGTGTAAGGCGAATAATCATAATTTCTGGAGTTACCCGCATGTCGTACCAAAATATTTTAGTCCCTGTAGATGGTTCACAAATTTCTTTTTCAGCGGTCAAACATGCAGCTGAAATTGCCAAAGTATTTAACAGTAAACTCACCTTAATTAGCCTTGTTGCGGAAGACCCATTTACTGATTCTGACTTTTACTATAATTATTCATCTGCCATTATGAAAGAATACTTTGTGCAAGCGACAGCCAATGCACAAAAGGCATTAAAAGAAGCAGATGAAATTGCGAAAGCAGTGGGTGTAAATGCAGAAACTCGCGTGGTTGAGGGTTTGGTATCTGCTGAAGGTGTAATCAAAACTGCGAAAGACTTAAATGCCGATGTGATTGTGATGGGTTCACATGGTCGTAAAGGTTTCCAAAAATTATTATTGGGTAGCTTTGCCACAGACGTATTACGTCATACAGAATTACCTGTGCTTGTAGTTAAAGCTTAATCACTATTTTAAGCCATATTTTCATCATAAATTTTTAATAAGGATTTGCCATGACAACTTATAAACACTTACTTGTTCCAGTAGATGAGTCACCTATGTCTTATGCTGCAGCCGAACAAGCACTTTCATTGGCAAAAGATCTAAATTGCCCTGTTACTATTATGAGTGTAATTGCAGTTGATCCTTTTGTAGGCGTGGACTTCTACAAAGTTGCACCAGCAATTACCGATTATTTCATGCAGGCTGAACAAAATGCACAAAATCGTTTGGCTGAAATTCAGCAATCCTTTAGCCGTGAAGGTATTTCGGTAGACACCAAAATTATCCGCGGTGTTGCAGCCTCTGAAGGGATTGTACAAATTGCCAATGAAATTGGTGCTGACCTGATTATTATGGGTTCGCATGGCCGTACTGGAGTGAAAAAGATGATGCTCGGTAGCGTTGCCCAAAACGTACTGACTCAGTCTCCTGTTCCTGTTTTGATTGTTAAGGTTTAATTCATTACCAACTGTGCTCTGCCACAGTAAAAGATAAAATAAAAAAATCCCGTTCGCCAATGAACGGGATTTTTCTGGATAAAACTTTTAAAAGCTTTTCTAAATTACATATTATGCAATCCAGTTTAGCTAGGTTGAATATTCATTTCAGACCAAAACTTAATTAACCCGATGCGGTAAACGGAACATTTCATGCGTATCGGTATAAAAACTGCGACCATCTAAATTCAGTTCAATTTCCTGACCACATTCCAACAACACATGTTTTCCGACTTCGACCCATTTAAAACCATCACGGGTATTTTGCTTTTTCTTTGATGCCACCAAAGACACCATAATTTCGCGACCATTCACTGCTTTCGCAAGCATTGTTTGCATTTTTTTCAATATTTACACCAATTCATTTATAACTTACAAATCAAGCTCAAATTAAAATTTTGAGCATAGTTTTTAATACAACAACATTCATCACACTTAATTTGCAGTGCATAGAAAATAAATGCAGCACAGCATGATGATGAATAACTACGAGAGAATAGAGATATTTTTATTGTACAAGTTATATTATAACATAGATTTAAAGTCTTTGCAGCATGGACTACAAAGTTGTAAAGATAAACTTAATAAAACAAAAATTTCTTAATCAAACCTTAATCATTTTCGTGAGATAATCTACCCCAGACACAATGGATGGTGTTTGATCGCACAAGCCCACTTCGGTGGGTTTCTTATTAGGCTAACTAAATAACGATAACAAACTTTATCTTTCTGACGTTTATCTTCTGATTTTTTATCTACAAATTTCAAAAATAAAAAAGAGTATGGATTTTTTTAACCCATACTCTTTGTGTGCGACTACGCTACTCCATTAGCGCATAGTCACAAATTCTTCTGCAGCAGTTGGATGAATTGCGACAGTATTGTCAAAATCTTGCTTGGTCGCGCCCATTTTGACCGCGACTGCAAAACCTTGCAAAATTTCATCCATGCCATAGCCAATACCATGCACGCCCACGACTTTCTGTTCATCACCAACGCAGACCAATTTCATTTTAGACACTTGACGATGCTGAGTTACAGCCGTGTACATTGAGGTAAAAGAAGATTGATAGACTTTGACCTGATCTTGCCCAAACTGTTCAATGGCTTGCGCTTCACTTAAACCCACCGTACCAATAGGCGGATGACTAAAGACCACCGTGGCAACATTTTGATAATCTAAATATTCATTTGGTTTGTGATTGAATAAACGTTCAGACAATTTACGTCCTGCGGCAACAGCAACGGGTGTCAGCTCAATTTTTCCAATAATATCGCCCACCGCATAAATACCTGCTTGGCTGGTATTTTGGAATTGATCTACTGCGATATATCCTTTTTCATCAATCTGCACATTTGCAGCAGCCAAGTTCAATGCTTGTGTATTTGGTTTACGTCCAACTGCCCAAATCAGACAATCGACCTCATGCTGTGAACCATCTTCAAGATGTAATAACAAAGACTGATCCGCTTGGCGAGTGACTTTCTTTGGAATGGCTTGCGTATGCACTTGGATATGTTCATCACGCATACATTCAAGTAATGTTTCACCTAAAAATTGATCTAAACTACGCAGCGGCAATTGTTTACGAATAAACAATCCAACTTCTGAACCCAACGCATTTAAAACACCTGCTAACTCTACGGCAATATAACCCGAACCGACAATTGCCGTGCGTTTTGGTAACTGTTGCAATTCAAAGAAACCGTTTGAATCAATTCCTAGCTCTGCCCCTTCAATATCTGGACGTGTTGGCTCAGTTCCTGTGGCTATTAAAATGTGATCTGCAGTGTATTGCTGCTGATTTACTTCAACTGTTTTTTCATTTACAAAACGAGCAAAGCCCTGAATCACATCAACATTGTTTTTAGCTAAACCTGATTGATACGATGCATGGATACGCTGAATATAAGCTTGACGATTTTGAATTAACGTATTCCAATCATGCGATTTTAATTCAGTATTAAAACCATAATCTGGGCCGTATTTTTGAATAGCATCGGCGATTTGCGCAGAATACCACATCACTTTTTTAGGCACACACCCCACATTGACACAAGTCCCGCCCAAATCTGCAACTTCAATTAATGCACATTTTTTACCATATTGCGCCGCGCGATTGGCCGAAGCAATACCACCACTTCCTGCCCCAATTACCAAATAGTCATAATGTTTAGCCATTTCATGCCTCAATTTTTCGTGATTTTTTAGATACTCATCTGCAGAAATTCAGCGCAGAAAAACATTCATTTTCATCAAAACTAACACATAAAACTGCATTTCCCAAGTCAGCCATATTGTCTAAATACACAAAATCGACACACTGTCATTCAATTGATTTCACTGCCAATAAAACTGACTATTCACTTAAATTTTACGCTTTTAAGGCTATAATATAAATTTGATTTTTTATCATTGGGGTCAATGTGAAGCAGTGGGTTTACGTTCTGATATGTAGCTTTATCACTTTCGGCTGTTCCCCATCCCAACCGTCAGATCAAGCCCCAAGCATGTTTGATGAACTCGATCTCATCAATACCAAAATGAATGAAATCTTGCTTCGCGATTTAGATAACTATTCTGCAGATGAGCGCAAACATATTATTTGTGAAGAATATACGCAGATTTACAAACATGAATATATGCCAATTGTACTTAAAAATTCTAAACCTGAAGATCGGCAATATAACGAGAAAAAATTACTTGCTGAATTAAATGAAACTTACACCAACTATAAAAATGAATATCAAATTCGCTGTGACTAAGCTAGATTATTTTTAATGTATTCCAGCCACAAAAAAGCCATTTCAACGAATTGATGAAATGGCTTTTAGTTTTTTAACTTAAACCTCTAACATACTATTTAGGGTTTCAACCACGTTTTTAGATTTCACCACAGACTGCAAATTTAGCAACGCTGCTTGCACTTGGTTACGTTGTGGCTCTGCCAAAGTGTACCAACGCGACAATACCTGCAATAAACGCGAACCTACAATTGGGTTTTTCTCATCTAAATACTTGGCTAAGTCAATAAAATGCTGAACACCAAAACTCCATGTATTCACAGGGTTGCTATTTAAACCACCACTGACTGAACGAATACGGTTAGGTGTACCCAAATCATAATCAGGATGTGCAGTTAAAGCCTGAATGGTTTCAGCTGTCGCTTTTGGATGTGAAGCTTGAACCATAAACCATTGATCAAGTGCTAAAGCTTCATCTTTAAAACGTGTATAAAAATCTTCCAAAGCAGCTTTGGCTTGCGGTGCATCATTCCACACCAAGACACGCAATGCCCCTAAACGCTCAGACATATTTCGAGTTGTTTGGTATTGCTGCTGTGCCAGCTCAAACGCTTCGGCATCGCCCTGACGTGCCATTAACGCCAACATGATATTCTTTAAAGCACGTACACCCATTGCCTGAGAGAAATCTTGCTGCATGTCTGGATCAAGGCTTAAATAGGTTTCTTTGCAGAATGCACCAAGTTCGCGCGCCAATGTATCTAACAGCGCATTGCGTTGTTGCTGAATTTTTTCAGGTTGATAATTTTGATCAATACGGCAGCCCAAATAGCCTTCAGAAGGTACATCAAAAATACGTGATGCCAACAAAGGATCTTTTTCAATTAAAGCAGGTACTGTATTTTTCATGGCTTGCAAATAAGTATCTGCTGCATGTTCTTCCAATAAAATACGTTCCAATAGAGTCTGAGTCGCCTGCCACTGGTTAAAGCCATTGGTTTCGTGCTGCATTAAAAATGCCAATTCATCATTAGAATAGTTAAATTCTAAATTCACAGGTGCAGAAAAATTACGCAATAAAGAAACAACGGGATGCGCAGTTATACCGCTAAATTCAATACTTGCTTGTGCCTGATCAAACAAATACACACCATCTTTTACTGAGTTTTCAACCAAAGCTTCAGACTGCAAAATATATTGCTCGCCTGTTTCTGCATTGAACAATGCCAATGCAACAGGAATAGGCAATGCTTTTAAGTTTGGATATTTGGCATTGCTTTTCAGACTTTGTTTTAAATTTAAACGATAAACCTGCGCAGCCGCATCGTATTCGCCCTGCACTTCAAGCTTTGGTGTGCCTGGTTGATTGTACCAAGTCAGGAAATTAGATAAATCGACACCTGAACCTGCGCTTAAAGCATTGACCCAATCTTCAACCGTGACTGCTTGTCCATCATGACGACGGAAATATTCATCACTACCTTTACGGAATTTTTCTTTACCGAGTAAAGTCGACATCATGCGGTTAATTTCCGCACCTTTTTCATAGACTGTTGCGGTATAGAAGTTATTAATTTCTACAAAATGATCTGGACGTGGCGGGTGCGATAACGGGCCAGAATCTTCGGGGAATTGATGTGCTTTGAGCACCGCCACATCATCAATACGCTGTACTGCGGCAGACTGTAAATCTTCAGAGAAAGATTGGTCACGGAACACCGTTAAACCTTCTTTTAAACACAACTGGAACCAATCGCGGCAAGTAATACGGTTACCTGTCCAGTTATGAAAATATTCATGCGCAATCACGGACTGTACGCGCATAATTGCGGCATCTGTGGTGTATTCTTCATCGGCCAATACACATGACGTATTGAAAATATTCAGACCTTTATTTTCCATTGCGCCCATATTGAAGGCACTGGTCGCCACAATCATATAATTATCTAAATCATACGGCAGACCATAGTGTTCTTCATCCCAACGCATCGAATGTTTTAACGCTTGCATAGCAATTTTGCATTTTGGAATGTCTTTTTCTTCTGCATAAATTTCCAGTGCAACATTACGCCCTTCAGATGTCACATAATGGTCTTTCATGACTGCCAAATCGCCAATCACACAAGCAAATAAATAGCTTGGCTTTTTGGTCGGGTCTTGCCAAATCGCATAATGACGACCTTCGCCTGCTTCACCTGTTTCTAACAAGTTGCCGTTTGCCAATAACACAGGATATTTTTTATCGGCTTCAACACGTGTGGTAAATACCGACAATACGTCTGGGCGGTCAGGATAGAAGGTAATTTTACGGAAACCTTCAGGCTCGTTTTGGGTAACAAATAAATCAGAACTTGCCTGATATAAGCCTTCAAGTTGCGTATTGCTTTCAGGATGAATGATCACGATGGTTTCTAACGTGACTTGATCAGGTGCATTTGCAATGCGAAGCTGCTCACTATCTAATTGATAGTCACTTTCCGATAATTCCGTGCCATTCAAAATAATAGATTTCAATTCTAAATCACGGCCCAATAACACCAAATCGCCTGCAGTCTGACGCTGCATTTTCAATGTTGCACCCACTTGGGTGTAATCTGCATAGACTTGAATATCTAGCTCTACAGCATCTACCAAGAATGAAGGTTTTTGATAGTCTTTTAAATAGATAGTTTGGCTGGCTTCAACCATAGGATTTGCTGCAATATTCATCTTGTCCTCATTCTTTGTGGCGATGCGCTTGTTTTTGTAAAGTTGCAATGATCATACGACAACTTTCAACATCTGTCTGCGCACAATCTATTTCAGTCTTGTTCAACAATGCTGATTTATATGGGCGCTCAACCCAAGCTTTTCAATCCTATCTGGATTAATCCTGTACAAGTAACATAAAAGCAGACTGTTTAAATCAATACCTGTATTGCTATTACGCGTAAATTTAATATTTTGATATGCAACTTCACTTCAAATACGACCAACACAGGCTAATTTTGATGATGATCAAAAGCACAGAAGCTTCCACCTTTCAGTACACAAGCCATGTATAATGACATATCACGATTTACTTGAGCTTCTATTTCACAATGCTACAAATTCTGCAAAAACAATTAGATGAAAGCACATTATGCCCTTTGTGTCAGGCATCTATGTATTGGGTAGAAGCAGAACAATATGAGCAGGAATTAAATTTTCACCAATGTAGTCATTGTGAACATCGCATCTTTCAAAATAGCCAACAACAAAACTGTCATTGCGCAAGCTGTACCCAACAACGCAAAAAAATCATGGCGGAAACCCGCTTGCAAGAACAACAAAAATTCAAAAAACAGGATGCACCTGAACGCGAATTAAATCAGCTGCGTTTTATAGATAAATTATTTTTATTGAGTATTTTAGATCAGCATGCACAGGAACATATTCCACATGAAGAATTTATAGATTGGGAAAAAATCAAGTATTTAAATATTACCCCCAACTATTTTTTCCAGCACGGCATGATCAAACATTTGCTAAAAGAGCAAATATTAATTGCCAAAGATTTTGCGGAAAATGCGCAGCAATATTATATCAATGTCCGTTTAGATGGTTATTCTGAACCAAGCTTATTCAGCATTGCACAACAATTACGTTATTGGTTTTATGAAAATCTGAGTATGGGCACACCGTTCAAAACAGCAGATGAAGTCAAAGATGCGCTGTATTTATTGCTGTATCAAGAGATTGTGCAGTTTATGCAATTTTATTGTCGAACTTGGGGAATACAAATTGCGGGCAACCATAGTTTTCAGAGCTTTTGCTACCGACTTTTAGATGCCTTGGCGGTTGGGCAAATTTATTACTTGGTGCAAACTGCTTTGGAATTTTTATACCAACAAAAAGCACTCAAACCGCGTAATGAAAACTTTATTAATACCAATTTACTGAAAAAGACTGTGCAGCAATACCGAGAACGGTCAGTGGCTGAAAAATGGGAGACCTCTACCCTGCCACGCCCGCCTAATTTGCCTTTCAGCTATATGAGCGAAATTTTATTCTTCCGCTTTTTGGGTTATGACGAAAGGATTTTCTTTCAACCTGTGTGGCGTTCTTGGCGAAAAATTGAAGCACGACTTAAATTTTATTCACTTAAACGCTGTATGCACTGCGGATCGGATGAACTGACTGTCGATTATGACGCAGAAAATTATGTGTCCTTATTTTGTCGCAACTGCAAACATCAAGATCATTATTTCACTCAATAAAACTTTGGTGAAGATGATGGTTACACCCCATCACTGCCCAAATTCATCATCTACTGCAGTATAGAGTCAACAGGATACGTACAGAGGATTACAGTTTTTCGATGTGATAAGCACCTAATCCACTTTTCTGTTTAGTGCTAAATTGAGTGCCGTTTCAGATAAAGTTTTACCGTCTAATTTACAAATACACATAATGCCCCAACCATCAAAATAATCAGGCGCGTGCTGCAAAAAGAAATTGGAATGTACATCTTGCGGAATTCTCAAATGCATCAGTTGCTCAAAACTTCGTGCTGGAGAATGAGTTTCATGCACATATACGCCTTCACCGCGCTTTTGAATTTCAGGATACCGTGCCGCCATAAGCTGCAAAACTTCATGATATTCCTTAGGCATAGTTTTCCCGACTCTTGGGAAAAAACTTTTAGAACGCGAAGCAAACAAAGAATAAATCTTCGGTTGATTAATGCTAATCACAAACCACAATGGAATAAATGGATTTTTTAAGCGTCGATTCAACATGGCTTTGACTGCACTTGGAATCGTCAAATTTTGTTTTTGATATTCAGACAAAAAACCCGCTCGTGAATTGACCACATGCATAGGCTGTTCATTATAATGAATCAAAATAAAAGGAATAACATTTTGCCCAACCACTTGATCTCGATCATGATATTGAATAACCATGACTGCGATTGCATCGGGGTCATAAACAAAGGCTTTAAATTCTTCTAAACTCGAATTTGGAAAGATTTTTTGATCGAATTGATAAATTTTTTCAAAAAAATACGATTGCTGCTGCATTGAAAGCGCTTTAAAGTCAAAAACTGTTTCTATTAAATTCATAAAAACAACCCAGTTTCATATTTAAAGAGAGACGCAAAATTTTTTTAATTGGTCAATGCATTAATAATATGACACATTTTAATTACATAATTTTACAATCATTATAGTAAGTTATTAAAAAATATCCAATTTCATTAAAATTAAAACTAAGTAGTTCATTTCAATAAAGTTTTTACCAAAAATTATAATTAAAATTGAATACCAGCATTAATCCATTATATTTTGTGACGCAGTTTACATTATTTTATGACAAACGGTATTGATATGCAAATTTATATTGTTTTAATAAGTTAAATCCTAATTTATTTCATAGCTTACGCCCCTATTTTTAAAATCAGCTAGGCAAGCTGAAATATCACAATCTATGCTGTTTTAAATGTCATTCATTATTAGATTGAAATTTTACGCATAAAAATAAGGGCTGAATAATCAGCCCTTATTTGATCTTGCTTATCGCTCAACACTCGAACAAATCATAGATTTGCTCTTGCGTTTGCTTTTCCTAACTTAGGTCAACTGAGCAGCAGCAATTTTCTTGGTGTCTACATTCGCAGCAGCGTCTGTGTAGCTTTCCATCTGGTCAAAGTTCAAGTACTTGTAGATGTCAGCAGACATGCTGTCGATTTGAGAAGCGTACTGTTGGTATTCTTCTGGTGTTGGTAACTTACCAAGTACCGCTGCAACAGATGCAAGCTCAGCAGAAGCTAAGTAAACGTTTGCTCCTTGACCTAAACGGTTCGGGAAGTTACGTGTAGAAGTAGATACTACAGTTGTGTTCGGTGCTACACGTGCTTGGTTACCCATACATAATGAACAACCTGGCATTTCTGTACGCGCACCCGCTTTACCGTAAGTGTTATAGAAGCCTTCTTCCATAAGTTGACGCTCGTCCATACGAGTTGGAGGCGCTAACCATAGACGAGTAGATAAAGAACCACCAGGAACTTTGTCTAATAACTTACCAGCAGCACGGAAGTGACCGATGTTTGTCATACAAGAACCGATGAATACTTCATCAATTTTGTCGCCTTGAACGTCAGAAAGAAGTTTTGCATCATCTGGGTCGTTCGGGCAGCAAAGGATTGGTTCTTTGATGTCTGCAAGGTCAATTTCATACACTTTAGTGTATTCTGCGTCAGCATCAGCTTTAAGAAGTGATGGGTTCGCTAACCATTTTTCCATGTTCTCAACACGACGAGCCATAGTACGCGCATCGCCATAACCTTCAGAAATCATCCACTTAAGCATGGTGATGTTTGAACGAAGGTATTCAGCAACTTTCTCTTCAGAAAGTGTGATAGAACAACCTGCAGCTGAACGCTCAGCAGAAGCATCAGACAATTCAAATGCTTGTTCAACGGTTAAGTCAGTTTCCATTTCTGTTAAGTCGATTTCTAAGATACGACCAGAGAAGATGTTTTTCTTACCTTTCTTCTCTACAGTTAAGTCACCTTCTTTAATTGCGTAGTAAGGAATCGCATGTACAAGGTCACGTAAAGTGATACCAGGCTGCATTTTACCTTTGAACTTCACAAGTACAGACTCAGGCATGTCAAGTGGCATAACACCAGTTGCTGCAGCGAACGCTACAAGACCAGAACCCGCTGGGAAAGAAATACCAATTGGGAAACGAGTATGCGAGTCACCACCAGTACCTACTGTATCTGGAAGAAGCATACGGTTTAACCAAGAGTGGATAATACCGTCACCTGGACGTAAAGAAACACCACCACGGTTCATGATGAAGTCAGGAAGCGTGTGTTGCATTTGAACGTCAACTGGTTTTGGATACGCAGCTGTGTGACAGAAAGATTGCATTACTAAGTCTGCAGAGAAACCTAAGCAAGCTAAATCTTTTAATTCGTCACGTGTCATTGGACCTGTTGTATCTTGAGAACCAACAGTAGTCATCTTAGGTTCGCAGTAAGTACCTGGACGAACACCTTGACCTTCTGGAAGACCACAAGCGCGACCTACCATTTTTTGAGCTTGAGTGAAGCCTTTGCCTGTGTTTTCAGGTTGTACTGGAGTACGGAACAAAGTAGATGGTGCAAGACCTAAAGCTTCACGCGCTTTAGCTGTCAAACCACGACCAACGATCAAGTTAATACGACCGCCTGCACGTACTTCGTCTAGAAGCACTGGAGTTTTAAGTTCAGATTCAGCGATTTGTGCGCCGTCTTTGAACGCTGTTACTTTAGCAGCAGCATGGTCGATTTTAAGAGTGATTTCATCACCCATGTTCATATTAGAAACGTCGATTTCTACTGGTAAAGCACCCGCATCTTCCATTGTGTTAAAGAAGATTGGCGCAATTTTACCACCTAAGCAGTAGCCGCCATCTTTTTTGTTTGGAATGTGCGCGATTTCATCACCGAAGAACCAAAGTACAGAGTTAGTTGCAGACTTACGAGAAGAACCTGTACCAACAACGTCACCCACGTAAGCAACTTGGTTGCCTTTCGCGATAAGGTCTTTGATTTGGTTTAATGGACCAACTTCACCAGGAACTTCTGGGTTGATGCCATCACGTACGTTTTTCAACATTGCATTTGCGTGCAATGGAATGTCTGGACGACTCCATGCGTCTTGTGCAGGTGACAAGTCGTCAGTGTTGGTTTCTCCAGTAACTTTAAACACTGTAAGTTTGATTTCTTCAGGTACATCTTTACGGCTAGTGAACCATTCAGCATCAGCCCAAGATTGTAAAACTGCTTTCGCGTTTTCGTTACCTGCTTTTGCTTTGTCTGCTACGTCATGGAACGCATCAAATACAAGCAAAGTGTTTTTCAATGCTTCAGCTGCTAAGCCAGCCAATTCAGCATTGTCTAAAAGCTCTACTAAAGGTGCTACGTTATAACCACCAAGCATTGTGCCTAGTAAGTAAACTGCGCGCTCTTTAGAAACGAGTGGAGAGGTTGCTTCACCTTTTGCTACAGCAGCTAAGAAAGCAGCTTTAACGTATGCCGCTTGGTCAACACCTGCAGGTACACGGTTTTCAAGCAAATCAACCAAATAAGCTTCTTCGCCTGCTGGTGGATTTTTTAATAATTCAACTAATGCAGCTGTTTGCACATCATCAAGTGGCTTCGGTGGGACTCCGAGTGCGGCACGTTCTTCAACGTGTTGGCGGTAAGCTTCTAGCACGGTGTTATTCCTCTTTTTTAAAAAATTATTTGTGAATTCCTGCTTTTAAAGCATCACAAACAATATGGACTGCAAAATTTTACTAAACTTCAGGTTAAAAGTTAATGCAACTAGAGTGTTTCTTTGTGATGCCCATTATTTTATAACTAAATGATGCGCATATTGTTCAATTTACAGGCAAAACACGACTTAATTTTAACTTTGTCTGTATGTACACTAACTTTTCGCCTAAAGTTTAACTCGTAAAAAAGGCAACGCTCATGTTGCCTGTTCTAATGAATGAATGATATTCCACCTTAGTGTACTGTTGTGGCTTGAAGATAGTGCTGTAATTGTTCGCGACTACCTTCAAACTTGAGTTGAATTTCATCTTCATGCAGCATACAGTGTTCTGCACTGGTAAATGAAATTTGAACTTGATATATCTTTGCAGGTGCATCAATTTGCTGACGTAAATACACCCGATCACCTAAACTTAAAACATAATGACTGCCGCCAATTACCGCGACACCTTGTTCATCTTCTAAGAGCAAATCTGCATTATGCAGGTAAGCAACCACTTCCATTATGCGCTCCTACTGTTTTTGTTATGTTTTTAATTATTCATGAAAAAGATAAGCTTTGCCAGTTTTAAGATTTAGAACTTGTCACAATTTATTTGTTATTTATTTTAGTTTTAGACGTTTGATTCACTTAGGCTATTTTTTGATAAAAGATAGTAGAAGTACAAAACATATTTCAATTTTAATTCATAAAAAAACCGTTCTTTTAGAACGGCTTGTAATCAGGCATTTTATCATGCGGTGTCGCGATACATTTTTCAGTAAATTGCGTACGGACTTTTTCACGTGCCGCATCAACATCACCATTAATTTCTTCAAGTGGCAATGCATAGACTTGCTCAATAATCTCTAAAATAAAATTACGAGTAATGTCATCTTCAATTTTATTGGCATGCTCAATCGCACGTTCTTTTTCAATCGCATTTTGACGATCTAGCATGATGGTACGCGCAGCATTGCCAACACTTCGGCAATAGCCTTGCCATTGTTCTTCAGGGGTTAAGGGTTTCTTTTCTGCACAGCCCATTAATGCAAGCACTGCAGTCACCACCAAAATCTTTTTCATTGAAGCTCTCCTGTTGTGCTTATGATAATCAAAAGTTTGCATAAATACGAAACTATCCATGTACAAGCTTAAAAAATGCGCTCTGATTGAACGCATTTTTAAGTGAAGTTGCCGTTAGAAGCGCCAGTTATAGAAAATATCCACGGCGCGTTCTAAAGCTTGACTAGCTTCCAAATACAGTCGTTTATTCATTTGATAACGCAAAGTCAACTTATTGACAGGTGTGAAAACCCCCACGCCATAACGAATAAACAAGTCTGGGGTGATATAACCCGTCAAACTGACTTGGGTATCATCGCCTGTACCTTGGGCATCAAGTGCCAAACCACTTAAACCGAATGTACGTCCAATTTGATTGGTCAAGGCACGTGTACCACCCAATCCCATACTAATACCTGCCGCTGCAATAGTATTGTTGACGTCTGACTTAAAGCTTTCGGTCTGACTCAAACCACTGGTACCTTCATTGATACGACCTGTAATCAAAGCATTTAATGCTTCTTGTTCAGATAAGCCTGCATCGTTATACACTTGAATGTTCGGACTGCTGGCTGTGCCTGTAACTCTAAAGCCGACCATGCTGCCCTGTACATTTTTATTGGCATCCATATCTAAAGTTGGGTTAGAAATTGGGCCATTAAAACGCGCAATGGCACGGTTCAAATCCAGACTTTGTCCATAGGCTTCAATTTTCACACGCTGGCTGACCCCAATCGCACCATTGGCACGCATCGCAGTTTCTAAACCACGTTGAGATAAATACAAACGTCCAATCAGTGGAATACGGCTATTAAAACCTTGGAAAATGACCCGATCACCCAAATTCAATTCAAGATCGGCACGAATATCCCATGGACGAGCTGAACGTAATAATGCCAGTTGATCTTGTCCTTCATGTACCACACGCACATCCGAAGACACGTTAACCACAGGTGCAGACACTTCAGGCATAGAAATTAAAGCCCGAGGTACATCTACACGTCCTTTTAAACTCAGTTTTTTCTGGAAAGGTAAAACATCTAAGGATACATCTGGCGTAATCATTGCAGTAATTAGCGGTGCTTGACGAATTAATAAGTCTTTACCGTTTAAATTTAACTGAATACGCGGATCATATTTCCAATCCACACTGCCCGTTAAACGCCCTACACCACCACCGCTGTTAAATGCGCCATTAATGCTGGCTTGATCTTGGCGGATAGAGGAATAGACCTGCACATTGGTCAGATTTACAGGTAACGAAATCATGCTGATCGCACCATCTTTCAGGCGCATTTCACCTGTGAGCAATGGTGAAGTTAAAGTCCCATTGATCTTGCCAGCAAAGGACAAAATGCCTGCCATTGAGCGCACATCGGCAATAAACGGTTTAAAAACTTTAAGTTGTACCTGATCAAAGGCAATTTCACCGCGCATTGGCATGTTTTTAGTGTAAGGATCAATCAGCACATTGGCATAACCTGTACCAATTTCAGGTGTTTTCACATCTATGCGTAATTTCAAGCCTTCGGCAATGCTTTTTGCGACCACAGCCACTTGTTCATAGCGCAAGGTTGAGCCTATATCTTGTGGATCGTCCGCAGCAAGTCCAATGACGCCATCACGCGTGACCAAATGTGCATCAATTTTTGGCTTCTGTCCTTTTGCCCACGCCGCTTTGGCATACCCATTAACCTTGCCTGTAATCGCCAAACCTTCAGGCATAAATGCAGAAAAGTCATTTAAGTCTAAGTTTTGAGTCACAAATGATGCATTGGCTTTGGTTTTACTCACACGAATAGGTTGATCAAAACACAATTGGCTTTGCTGACTCATCCAACAATGCGCACCAACATACAGCTCACTGGTTTTGTGTTGATAAATCACGGCCGCGTTTTGGCGCTGTGCCAAATGGGTTCTTAAGGAGTCAAAATCCCCTTTCTGAATTTGTCCCATCCAATCATTTTGTGCATTTAAACCACCCGCCAATTGTACATAAAACTTACTCAACTTATTTTCAGCTTCCAGTTTTAAAATATGCGCCTGACGTGTGCCTGCTAAAGAAATCTGCCCTTGCTCAATGCCACGGTTACCACTGCGTAAATTTTCCATGGATGCCGTCATCAGCGTTGGCGTATTTTCAGAAGTTGGCAATTCACCTTGTAAGCGCAACTTACGCACGCTGAAAATATTATTGAGGCTGAACTGATCAACTGCAAAATTGGCGGTGGCTTGTAAGCGTGGCTGCGACTGCACATTGATATAGCCATAAGCACGTCCACGCAAACCCGAATAGATTTCGTATAAAGCAGGCGCATTGACTTTAATACGCAGATTTTGTGCATTGCCCGTTGCTTGTAACTGATTTTTGGCATAAGACAAAAATAGATTATTGGCTTCAAACTGTTGAGGTAAAAAGCCTTTTTGATTGGCATCAATCAACATGGCTAAATTCCCCGTACCACGTACAGGTTTATTATTGAGCATGCCTGCCAAATTCAGATGTTCAATGTTGATCCGTTTTTGAGTGTCTGACCAAATACCTTCAGTGCGGATATTGCCCGATAATTCACCACGCACACTGGACACAAAATAGTGCGGCTTAAAGCGAATTAATGAGGCATTTAAATTCCAACCTATGCCATTATTCAAATGCAGCAAACCATCCGCCACAATTTGCCCTGCAACACCATTATGGCGTAAGTCGCTAATTTTAATTAGTTCCGGCGTACCCGATAATTTTAGTTTTAAATGTCCTTCACTGCCTTGAATGGCACTGGCATTTAACCCACCATCATAATTCACGGCAAAACTTTTAAAGCCACCACCAGCTTTCACATCATGGAACAATAAAGCGATGGTGCTTTGCCCAGTTAAATGTACGTTTTCATTTTGATTGACCAAACGCCCTGTCAAATTAATATCTTTCAAATGAATAATTTGCTGATTCGGCAATGCAAAACCATTGGCTTTAAACTGCCCATTTAACACATTAACAGGTGCTGCGGTGCTGATACTTTGCGGATTAAAGTTTTTCGCAGCCAATACCGCATTCCATTTCAACTGACGTTTATCAGTTGGTAAATCAATGACGGCGCTGCCTGCCAAATGACTATCTGCAGTATCAAATTTAAAATTAGGAATATTTAAACGATTATTCTTTAAATTCAATTTGGCTTGGTACATGCCCGCAGGTAACATGGTTTTTTCATGTGTGCTGACTTTACTCGCCACAAAAATATCTTGCTGACCTTCTACCAAGGCCAATTGCACATCACCCGATTCACTTTTCAACCAACCCACATACGGCACAGCACGGTCTATGTTGTTCCAGCGCACATCAAGCAACATCGGATTTGCCGCTTTGCCCTGCGCAGGTTTTTGATCGAGTTTTAAATTCCAAGTTTCATATTGGTCAAAATCGACTTGTGCAGTTAAGTGTGTGCCTTTTTCCAAATGACCTTTAGATGCTAAATTGGCATCTAAACTTGGCGGTAAAAAGTCTTTGACCACTTGAGGAATTAGTGGATCTTTAGGATTAATTTTATCCAGACGTCCTGTTAAATCCCAATTGACTTTTTTATCCCAACTGACAATGCCCGCTACATTGGCAGCACCTTGCATAAGTTGTGCATTTAAATTACTGATATTCAGTTGATGAACTAAATCGGTATACATCAGACCTGTATATTGACCTTTAGGGATGTGTTTACCGCTCAAATCCGTATTGACATCAATATCTAAACGCTTGATATCGCCTTTAAATTTAGCTGCACCTGCTTGGGTAAAAAGTTCCTGCTCGGTCAAAATAGGCCAACGGTAGTTTTGAAATTGTAACTCACCAAACATTGGCACTTGCTTACGCATTGGATGCAACACTACCCATCCCGTGAGCAAATCAGGCGTATTTGTTGCAACACCCGCCTGAATCGTGTCGAGTGTGCCTTTGCCTACTACTTTAATATCGTGAATATTTAAGCTGTCATGTAAAGAGGGAATATTTAAATCACCCACCACATTAAGCGGATATTTACCTTCAAATTTCATATCGCCTGTGGCATTGCGTACATTCAAATATCCCATATCCATATTGGAATCTTCAAATTTCAGTTCTGTACCCGACCACAAGGCATTATTTAAATCAATATCGTAAAAATCGACCTGCGTACCAGAGGCGGTTTGAATCAATAAATGATCGACATCGGCAGTATCTAAACGCAAAACAAAAGGTAAGCGAATTTCATTGAATTTGAATGGATCATCACTTGGTGGGCCTTTCGGATAAATCCGCAGATTACGCACATCGGCACGATTGAGATGGATTTCTTTATCTAAAATGGCACGCCAACCAAGAATGACATCGGCACGGTCAATTTTGACATCAACAGGCTTTAAACTGACGATGATATTGCGCAGAATAATCCCACGCCATAAATTACCGCCTTCATATTCATAATGAATTATTTCTTGGCGCTGCAATACGCTGTCTAATAAGAACTTTGAGCCACGGTCTGTTGAGAACATCACCACCAAAGCGGACACCAATAAAACCAGCATCAACAGCAGTGACAGTAAAACACTCCTGAGTATTCGACGCTTTTTAGGTGGCGTTACTGGAGTTTCTGGTTGCTGTTCAACTTCAGCCATAATGTTCTCTAAGTCTTAAATTTATAGTTGAGAGCCAATAAAGAAATGTAAACGGATTGGATGGTTATCATCTGAAATACCAGAAGCCACATCAATCCGAATTGGGCCAATTGGTGATGCCCAACGTACCCCCAAACCTACGCTATATTCGGTGTCGTTGCTAAAGTCTTTATCGTAAGCATTACCAAAATCACTAAATACTGCTGCGCGCCACCCCTCTTTAAATTGATAGTTATATTCTAATGAACCAACCGCCAAAGCCTGACCTCCAATTTTAAAGCCTTCAATTTGTGGTGTTAAAGACTTGTAGTCAAAGCCACGTAAAGACTGGTCACCACCAGTAAAATAACGCAAATTATAAGGCACTTTATTAAAATCTTCGGTGTAGATATAACCTAAGTCACTGCGTCCGACAAACTGATGATCGTCATTTTCACCCAATGAATAAATAAAACGCCAACCTGCATTTAGAATGGCTAAATCTGCATCGCTGAGCAGTGATTCACTCCCCAGTTCTATTTTATAAATTTGGCGGAAACCTTTGCTTGGGTTAACACGACGGTTACTGTCGGTACGTGAAACTTCATAGCCAAGCAATAACGATTGTTGCTCGACATCACCATTGGCAATAAACGCATCAGGCACTTTTTCCAAAAATACAGTGCCATCTTCAGTTAAGCGATCCAGTCGATAACGCAAGCCAAAAGTATGTTGCCAACTGCCCATTGGGTTTTTAATCACACGGTCTACACCTGCAACCGCAGATTCAATCATCAAGCCGCCACCTTGTGCAACATCGTCACGTTCTTCACGCTCATAACCGCCAACCAACGCGACATAATCATTCAAGGGATGGTTATAAGGAATATTATAACGTCCATCAATGGCTTGACGAATTTGCGAAAGCTCTAAGTTGGCATCGAAAGAGTGACCACGTTTATTGACAATGGCACGGCGATATTGCCCACGCAAACGCACGCCTGTGTCAGTTCCGTAACCTGCACCGACTTCGGCACTATTTAAGCGGTCTGCATTTAAAGTCACAATCACAGGAATTTTTTTGTCTATGCGTGCTTGCTGTTTTAAGCGTTCTTCTTCTGATTGTTTGTCTTCTTGCTGTGCTTGTAGCATGCGCAGCTTATCGTTGCTCGCACCTTCTTCTGTGCCAGCAAATTCAGCTTCGTTCACCACAGATTGCGTCACTTCCTGAGATGACGCCACCCGTTTTTGATCGACGACTGTGGCATCGTAAACTGAGATTTTTTGTTGATCGACCAAAGCCTGAATATCAGGTGGCAATTCCAAAGGATGCTCTACAGGATCAGGACGGATCGTATCAACTAAGGTGTAGTTGAAATAACGCGAGTTGGTGAGGTTATTGGCCAAACCATTTACACGCCAAAAAGTATAGTCAGCATTGTCCTGCCAAGTGACCATACTTTGCAGAATATCCATATCCAAAGGGAATTCTTGATTTGGATCGCTCATACGAAATTCAACATTTCCGAGTTTATAACGCTCGCCTGTTTCATAACGTAAATTGATATCGGCTGTATTTTGAGGTTGAGCGACTTTAACGTCATGCAAACGCCAGTAACTGTCAAAATAACCGTTATCTGAAGCGGCATCGGTAATTCGTTTTTTGGTTTGCTCATACAAACCATGATTAAACACATCATCTACTTCTTGATCAGGCAAGACACCAATAACCTGAAATTGTGCCTCGTATTGTCCTTCACCTGTAAATTCAATATTTTGCTGTTTAATCGCCACAGGTGGATTTGGCACAACCTGCACACGCACGCGGCTATCACTGAGTTTTTCAAACTTAAACTCGGCATTATAAAAACCCACCGCCTGCGCAGCCTGATTTGACAACGTACGCAGTTGCGGCAATGCCGATGGAAAATCTGCAAAAGACTCCTGGGTAAAACTGGACAGTTTGGCCTTAATATTGGCACTTAACTGATCTACCGCTGTACGATAAGCATCGGGCGATACCTCTCCAATTGAGTTTTGTGTACCATTGACACCATTTGCGGTAATGACCACATCTGCACTAATACGCGGCACTTTGGCTGTATTTAGCTCACGCGGTGGACGGACTTTATACAGTAAACGTCTGAAAAAACCGGGTTTATCGGCATTTTCCACCTGCGTCATCCAGCCCAATTCAGCCATTAAGGTATCGTTAGGATTGGCTTCCACTACAAAATTACTGTCTGCCTGAATATTGGTTATGAGCTGATCGACATTTACAGGCGCTTGATCAATTTGCAGTAGCTCCTGCTGTGTTGCGTCTTGAACCAACGTTTCTGGCACTTGACCATTGCGGTCTAGCATCGCTTCTTGTTTGGCTTGTTCTGCCACCTGAAAAATTTCATTGGCAAGCCCCTGATCTACAGGTGCAATGGGTAAATCTTCTAAGTCTTCAAATTCGATAGGCTGAAATTCAGCAAAAGATGCCCCTGCCTGTTGTTGCTGTTGCAGCATTTCTAGACTATTAAATTCAGGTGTTTGCGCTTGCTCTAAAGCTTCTTCTATTTTTTGTAGATCTTGGGCACTGTCTTTACCTTGTGCTGCTGCCAGTTGTTTAATTTCTTCAGCTAAATTTTGTGCTTCTTCTGTAGTTGGAGTCTGCAGTGATGTAGGATTTTCAGCGAGTTGGGTGTTGGAGTTAGATACCTTAAGACTTTCTGCAAAACTTGAGGATGCAACTAAACCTAAAAACAGACTTAGTCCGAGCTTTTTCGGCATATTCCAGCATAAAATTGCATGCATACTGGAACACAGTACTGATTTTTTAAAGTTTGTATTTACAAGCATAAAAAACTCTAAACTGATTTAATTTTTATGGAAAAACCCCAATGAACCCGCGTACAAACACCAATTTATTTGATTTTTTCATCAGTGAAAAGACTTGAAACATCATACATGATTTTCTGTACTATTATATCAAGCGGTCACATTTCTTAATAAAACTAAACGAAGTTAATCACGCATGGAAAAAAATGAACATTTGTTGAGGAGTCGTCGCTTTTTGCCGATGTTTCTCACTCAATTTTTTGGCGCACTCAATGATAATGTGTATAAACAAGCGCTGCTTTTGGTCTTTACCTATGGCTGGATTAGCCAACAATCTGCAAATGTCAGCACCCTGAACAATTTGGCAGCCCTGCTGTTTATTTTGCCCTATTTCATTTTTTCTGCCACCGCAGGACAATTGGCAGACAAGTATGAACGCGCTCAATTGGTACGTGCCATCAAACTGCTTGAAATTATCATCATGCTGATTGGTACCGTTGGTTTTATTTTAGGAAATTTGTGGCTGTTGCTGATGGCCTTGTTTTTAATGGGTGCACAATCGACCTTTTTTGGCCCAATCAAATATGCCATTTTGCCTGAAGTACTCAAACCGCATGAACTGATGTCGGGCAATGCAATTTTCCAGTCAGGTACATCCATTGCAATTTTATTGGGGATGATTTTAGGCGGTGCAGTGATTTCGGTATCTGCAGGCAATTTAGTCTGGATTAGCTTAACTGTGGTGATTATTGCACTAATTGGTTATGCCTCAAGTCGTTTTGTGCTGACGCAGCGCGTCACGGCACCCGACATTCAAATTGACTGGAATTTTTTCCGCACCAGTTTCCAGACTTTAAAATATGCCAAAAGCCTGCCGATGATTTTTTTGATCTTACTTGGAAACTCTTGGTATTGGTTTTATGGGGCAACGTATTTAACCCAAATTCCACAACTCACTCAACAAAACTTGCATGCTTCTGAAAACGTGGTGAGTTTATTACTGACGCTCTTTTCTGTCGGTATCGGTGTGGGTTCTTTACTCTGCCGTAAAATAGGCGGTACAGACGTTAATATTAAAATGGTGCCTATTGGCGCAGTCGGTTTAACCGTCTTTGCTTTTTATTTGGCAGGCGCATTGGCTTTTGTACCAGAAAAAACAGGTGCGCTATTGGGCTTAGCCGAAGTCTTTCAGCAAGACTGGAGTTATTATCATGTCATGTGCGCAGTCACTTTACTCGGCATTAGTGGCGGTTTTTACATTGTACCCTTATATGCCATGATGCAAGCCTATTCCCCTCGCTCGCACCGCGCACGTGTGGTCGCAGCCAACAATATTTTAAATGCGGTATTTATGGTGTCATCTGCCATTTTTTCGATTTTAATTTTAAGCATTTTAAAAATTGATTTAAAAATTTTATTTAGTATTACGGCTGTTTTAAGTGCTGTTTTCACCTTTTGGCTCTTGTTAAAGCTCAAGCCAATGTTAGATACTGCACAGGACTCTTTGGAGGATTAATTTCATGCGTCATTACACAGGCATCGACAAGTTTATTCATTCATTTGACCAAGCCTTACGTAGTTTAGTACCTGGCACAACTTCGGCTCAACGTGAAAACCCGGGCAATACGGTTGAAACCAAATTGGCTGTGAGTGAAGCACGTCATGTTGCAGGCTTAATGCGAGTAAACCATAGTGGTGAAGTCTGTGCACAAGCCTTATATCACGGTCAGGCTTTAACTGCGAAATTGCCCAATGTACGTCGTGAAATGGAACAGGCTGCAATTGAAGAACAAGACCATTTGGCGTGGTGCGAAGACCGCTTAAAAGAGTTAGACAGTCACACCAGTTTGCTTAATCCTGTATGGTATGGCTTGTCTTTTGGGATGGGTGCAATTGCAGGTATTGCGGGCGATAAATACAGTTTGGGTTTTGTGGCAGAAACTGAACGTCAAGTCAGCTTGCATTTAGAACATCATATTAGCCAATTGCCTGAACAAGATGATCGTTCACGTAAAATTCTAGTCCAAATGAATGAAGATGAATTGCATCATCGCGATACGGCGCTCAAAGCAGGTGGTGTAGATTTGCCTGTACCTGTACGTTTGACCATGACTGCGATTTCCAAACTCATGACCAAGACCAGTTATTATATTTAATGAATTGATAACACTTAAACGCTCACGATTGTGGGCGTTTTTTTATGCCAACAAATAGAAAAATAGCTCAATTAAAACGATCAAGACATAACAAAGAAAGAGCCGTTTGTGAGTTATCCCAAGATTTATCCGCAGAATTTGTGGATATTTTTTAAGTGCAAAGCCGTATAAATACAGAAAAATATTATTTTTGATGGTTTTTCATACAAACATATCAGCAAGATATGACACAATGATGTAAGCCGAAATCAGATCACGTATCACAGCCAAAATTTAAAAATGCATCACTGATCTGCCAATTTTACTGGCTGATTTACTCTTCACAACTCACAATGGGATAGTCATGCGCAGAATGCACAAAAGCCTCATCTTGCCAAATATCCCACATTGGAATTTTAACATCTAAAGCAAGTGGCATTTTTTTCGGATTGAATTGCATTTGAGCTAAATTTTCACCCCACGCAATAATATCAATATCCAGCGGAATGTCATGCGATGGGCGCACACGCCCTGCTGCAACTTCCAATTCCTTAAGGATGACGTTTAGATGCTCAAAGCTTAAACGGCTTTTTAGCAAACAAGCAGAATTCCAATAGTCTGCACCAATTCCATCACGGCATGGAATCAGATAAATGTGCGAAAAATGCACTTCACCCAATGCAGCAATTTGCTGATAGGCATTTTTAAACTGACGCGGTGCTTCGCAGTTACTCGCCAGAGCGAGGGCAAAAATCGTTTCGGTGGCGTTCAAGACGAATTCCTACAGAATTGGCTTCTGGAATAATGGCAGGTTTGCGAATGGTGATGGTAATGGATTCAATGGCGGCAAAAGTCGTAAAAAGTGCATCCAATACCAATTGTGCGGCATGCTCAATCAATTTGGGCGCAGCCTGCTGAATCACTTGCGCTGAAATGCTGCAAATTTCTGCATAATTGAGCGTGTCTTGCAACTCATCTGAAGCTGCAGCTTGGCTTAAATTGGTGGCAATAATCAAATCCAACATAAGCGGTTGTTGAATCTGACGCTCCCATGCAAAACAGCCGACGACTGTTTCTACCTTTAAGCCTTCAATGATAATTGCATCCATGACCACGCTCTATATTTCATTTTAAATCCTTCTATCTCTGTCTATTGAAAGGGATATTTGCCGTATTTTAAAGCCACACTGAACTCATAAAACAAAAGATCGGTGGCTTTAAAATATGCAACCAGAAGGCTTGATTCGCCCAATATGGATAATTAATGCTTTAACAACAAATTCGGATCAATACTTTGTACCATCTGCAGTCGTTGATCGGCATAAATATCGGTATAAGGTGCTAAAACGCGCATGAAACGGTCAAAGTACAACATTTGCTTGAACAGTAAAGCAAAGTCACGTGGGAAACGAATCCCATGACGCTCACCCACAGCAACCATATCAAGCATGATGTCATTTAAATCTGCAGGGTTAGAAGTCAGCAACTCTTGAGGATCGGCCAGCAATACGCCACTAAATAAACGCTCTAAATCTGCTGCCAAAACCTGAGTATCAATTTGCGTGTCGGTCATGCCCATTTTGAGCATATTTTCCGCCATAAGCGTGTAGTTGGTATTTTGCAAGGCATCCATAAAGGCCATACAAGCAGTCCACACTTCAGGATTCAGCTGTCCGACAATACCAAAATCAATAAAGCCGACACGTCCATCTTCAAGTAACATCAGGTTGCCTGCGTGTAAATCGGCATGGAAACTGTTACACATCATCAAACTACCGAACCATGTATTCATGGCAGTAATCAATACTTGCGATGGGTCGTTAGATACTTGTTTCACCACGTCAAAATCGGTCAAAGGTACGCCATACAAACGCTGCATGGTCAATACGCGACGGGTGGAATATTGATGATAGACCTTAGGTGCAGTGGCTTTTTTGTTTTGGGTCAAATTCAGATAATTAATAAAATCATCTAGGTTACGCGCTTCTTCAATAAAGTCGACTTCACGCACCATACGAGTTTTGATTTCTTCGACAATATCGGCCAATGACGCAAATTTGACTTTAGGTACTGCTTTTTCGAGCAGTTTAGTCGCCCAGTGCAAGACGTTTAAATCGGTATAGAGAATAGTTTCTACACCCGGTTTTTGCACTTTAATCACCACATCTTCGCCACTCACCAATTTTGCAGCGTGTACTTGTGCAATAGATGCTGAAGCTAGAGGCTTTTCATCTATTGAGGCAAATATTTCATCTAAATTGCGCCCTGCAAATTCAGATGCCAATACTTGCTGCACATAGCTAAACGGTAAAGTTGGGGTTTGGTCTAAACAACCTTGAAATTCTTCTACATATTCACGTGGGAACAATGACGGCGTACTGGCAATAAACTGCCCAAGTTTAATGTAGGTTGAACCTAAAGATTCAAATGTTTCGCGCATGAGTTTGGCATTACTTGGCTTTTCAGTGGCATATTTAATGCCTGCTTTGGCTGCCACTACGGCAGTTTCACCCATGCGAGCAACTGAACGTAAACCATCTAACCAGATATTATTTTTCATCATGTCTGAGTCATATTAAAGTAGTGAGAGTTTAACAAAAAATTGCCAAGTAAAAAGGCTATCTTGCCTGACAAACTGGACAGTTGTGGTCTTGATCAAACGACAATAAGCGTTGTTTCATGCTTAAACCATCCCAAAGTAATAGCTTTTGTTTCAGCGCGGTGTTGCCTAAACCCAAGTACAATAAGGCATGATGCGCTTGTAAACTGGCCATGACGTTGGGAGTGGTTGCCAATACGCCACTGTCGGCACAGCGTAAACTTTCATTGGCATGCTGTTCTTTCGGGAACAGACATTCATAGCAAGCGGAGTCACCTTCAACCATAAACATTTGCCCTTGAAAACCAATGGCAGAGGCACTGAGTAAAGGTACATTCAATTGTCGGCAATATTGATTGACCAAATATCGGGTACTGAAATTATCACAACCATCTAAAACTAGGTCTTGTTGGGCAACTAAAGTGCCTGCATTTTGCGCATCTAACAGCGTGGTTAAACAAACAATCTCGATATAAGGATTAATTTGCATTAATCTTTTTGCGAGAATTTCGGCCTTATAAAAGCCTAAATCTGCGGGGGTATAGGCGATTTGTCGTTGCAAATTACTGGTTTCAATCACATCAGCATCAATCAGAGTGATTTTTCCCACGCCTGCACGTGCAAGTAATTCTGCGCTTAAACAGCCAATCCCGCCACACCCCACAACAAGTACGTTGGCCAGTTTTAATTTTTCTTGGGCTTCAATATCCCAGCCATCCAATAAAATTTGTCGGCTATATAGATGCATTTCTGCATCGCTCAATTCCAACTGAGTATCGAATATGCTTTCCAAGAAAATACCCTATTCTGCAAAACCAAAACGCCAAGTATAACGGGTATTCAAAGCAAACCGCCATGACGGCGGTTGAATTGTTGCGTATTTGAACAGATGGAGATGTGCAACGACTTGCTTAAAAGTGCATCCGCATGCCTACGTTATAAGTAACGCCATCGGCATCGCCTATATATTCATTATAATAGGCAATTCCACCATTCCAGTAACATGCCGTATTCCCGACTTTGTCTGAGGTTGTCCCATCTTTACAGGTGGTATTCGAGGTGCTGTCATATAACCATTTATAACCGGCAGTGGCGTAAATCGAGAAATCAGGAACAAAGTTCAAACCGACTTCTACGCCCACAGGTAAAGTGACAAAATTGACATCATTGGCAAGCAGCTTTGAACTTGCGCCGCTATAACCTAGACCTGCGTATGTATTGAAATAAAAACCATGATAGCTGATCAGGTTTAAATTCCCACCCATATTGAATTCATAATAATCCAAATCGTATTCATTGTTTTTTAAGAATTCCAATCTGCCATAAAAACCTGAGCGATGTGGCGTGGTGGAAACACCCAAAGCAAAACCATCTAGTTCTACTGTATCGCCACTGTCAAAATCTGCTTCAAAATTGGCGTATTCGGCAAAGACTGCATAATTTTTTTGTGGCGTTTTTGCTGCTGGATAGCTGGAATAGGCTGTACTTTCAGCAGTTGGGGCTGGGTTCCAGTTTTGTGCATAACTGCCAGAGGCACACAACAGTAAAGCTGCGCCCATCCATATCGACTTCGTAAATATCCGCTTTGACGGCTGCGTGAAATTTAAATGAGCTGTTACCATGATGTTCTCCCCCAATATGTATTGCGCTGCCTACATGCTTTTATCGTAATCGAAGTACATGCAGCCTTGTTCATTGTGTCAGCATAAAGTTGAAAATATCACATCACCAATATGATGCACACATTTTCTATCGATTGAGTTCGTGCTTGCATAATCGGGTGGTTTAAATAAAGAATACAGATTTAAAAAAACGCCAATCTGTATGAATGGCGTTTTTCTTATGGCGCAATAATTAACAGGGCCTATTGGCTGAACTTAGCTCACTTTTTTAAAAGCATTTTGTTTTGCAATTTCTTGTTGCTTCAATAAATTACGCTGAATTTTTCCACTGGATGTTTTAGGCAAACTGCTGACAAATTCAATTTCTTTAGGATAGGCATGTTTCGATAAGCGTGAACGCACATACTGTTGCAGCTTTTCCTGCAATGCAGTGCTTGGTTGATATTGATTTTTTAACACCACAAAGGCTTTTACCACTTCTGTACGCTCTGGGTCTGGCTTACCAATTACTGCGGATTCAAGCACTTCCTCACATTCAAGCAAAGTACTTTCTACATCAAAAGGCCCGACACGATAACCCGAAGTTGTAATGACATCGTCTGCACGACCAATAAAATCAATCCCACCAAATTCATTTAAACGTACCGTATCACCCGTTAAATAATACTGTCCCACAAATGATTTACGGTCATCCCCATCGTAACCTTTGAACCACATTAAAGGCGATTGTGATTCATCCAGTGCAAGTGTGCCAATTTCGCCGTGAGCGACTTCCTGATGCTGTGCATTTAAAACCGCGAAACGATGTCCGGGAATAGCATAACCCGCAGAACCTACTTTTTTCTGATGTTCCAGTGCATGATGATTGGCAATCACCATCCCCAATTCGGTTTGTCCATATTGATCATAAATATTGACTTGTAAATCATGCTTAAACCAATGAATCACTTCTGGTGTGAGCGGCTCGCCTGCACTGCTAACCACACGCAGATGTCGTTGAATATCACCATCAAACTTTTCTTTAAAACCAAAGAACATTCTAAATGCGGTTGGTGAACCTGTTAAATTACTCACCTGATATTTACGGATAATTTCCAGTGCATGATCAACACTAAATGGACGTTCATCCATAATAATGCTATGCCCCAAACTCAGTGGCCCTGTAATACCGTAATACAAGCCATAAGCCCAACCAGGGTCGGCTAAATTCCAAAATGAATCTTCTGCTCTTAAATCGACTGCATGCTGCATATAACCTTTAAATGCCACAATGGCTTTTAAAGGCACAGGTACAGATTTAGCTAAACCCGTAGTGCCTGATGTAAACATCATCAGAAAATCATCTTCAAAACTGCGATACACGGTTTCAAAGTAAGTGTCTTGAGTGCTTAGAACTTGCCAAAAATCTGTATCATGGTTTTGAGCTTGATTTGCTGCGTCCACAGTTAAAATTTTCACATTAGACAAGGCATTTAGTTTTAGACGCTGCTCAGTATTGGTCACAATGAGCTGCGTCTTTGCAGTTTGAATACGGTGCTCAATCGCTTTAGATTCAAAGGCTGTAAATAAAGGCTGATACACTGCCCCAATGCGCCATGTGGCAAAAACCGTAATTAACAATTCAGGCGTACGCGGCAATAATCCTGCAATACAATCACCTGCTTTTAAGCCCAGTTGAGTAAAATAATTTGCCAATTTTCCAGATGCTTCTGCCAGTTGATCAAATGTCCACGATGCAGTTTGACCGTGTTTGCCTTCCCAAATTAAGGCAGTTTGTTGAGTACCCGTATAGCGTCCGCAACATTCTTCATAGGCATTAAGTGCCGTTGGCGTTCCTGCCAATTGGGTTTGAATCAGTTGCTCAATATCAAACTGTTGATATGCCTCTTGCAAAGTTTTCATTCTTTTAAGCTCCGTCTTAAACTGATGACACTGCAATTCATTTGCAGCAATATGCGTTATTGTTTTAACCGTTTTTACAAGTTAGGATTGAATCGCTCTTTAAAATTTAAATTAGGTTTGCTGTGATGAAGTCGATCATGCAACGCAATCACGACATGATCTTCGCGTATTTTTCAATCAAGTTAGCTAAACATGATTTGAACATTTTCTCAATTTCCACATCCTGCAATAACCTTGCAAGCTTTGGACACCGACTAAAGTTTTAGATACTCAGCTTTAACGCTTAGTCACTTCACGTGCAATCACCAAACGCTGAATATCGGATGCACCTTCATAAATTTGGCTAACGCGCACATCGCGGTAAATACGTTCAACTGGGAAATCAGATACATAGCCATAGCCCCCATGTATTTGAATCGCATCTGAACACACACGCTCTGCCATGGTTGAAGCAAAAAGCTTGGCCATAGATGCTTCTTTTAAACACGGTAAGCCTGCATCTTTGAGGCTTGCGGCATGTAGAATAAGCTGTCGTGCAGCTTCAATCTGTGTTGCCATATCTGCCAAGCGAAACGCGACTGCCTGATGTTGCACAATTTCAACTCCAAAAGCTTTACGCTCATTGGCATAGTCCACGGCTGCATCTAAAGCTGCTCGCGCCATACCCACCGATTGCGCGGCAATACCAATACGCCCCGACTCTAAATTAGAGAGTGCAATTTTGTAGCCTTCACCTTCTTGCCCCAATAGGTTTTCTGCAGGAATACGGCAGTTTTCCAACACGATGGTGGCGGTATCGGAACAGTGCTGTCCCATTTTGTCTTCTAAACGTGCCACGATATAACCTGGTGTGTTCGTCGGGACTAAAAAGCAGGAAATGCCTTTTTTACCCGCAGTTTTGTCCGTTACAGCAAAAACTAAAGCAACATCTGCATATTTGCCTGTGGTGATAAACTGCTTGGTGCCATTTAAAACCCAATCCTCGCCATCTTTTTCAGCTTTACATTCAATCGCGCTGGCATCAGAGCCGACTTGTGGTTCAGTTAAACAAAAGCAGCCTAACCATTCGCCTGTTGCCAGTTTAGTTAAATATTTTTGTTTTTGCGCCTCTGTGCCGTAGCGTTGTGTAATTCCGCATGGCAATGAGTTTTGCACACTCACAATCGTTGAAACTGCACCATCACCCGCAGCAATTTCTTCTAAGGCTAAAACGAGAGATACATAATCTAAACCTGCACCGCCCCATTCTTCTGCAACGGTCATGCCCAAAGCACCTAGCTCACCTAGTTCCTTTAACTCCTTTGCAGGGAATTCAGCAGTTTTATCACGTGCTGCTGCAGTTGGCTTAAGCTTTTCCTGTGCATAACTGCGCAGCATATCCTGAATCATTTTTTGTTCATGGCTTAAAATCATGGTGACCCTCTGTGTATATGGTAGATGTTGTTTTTGTCAGAAATGCGCGCAACATCCTTGTGCTGTATTGCAACGGTTTTTTAGTATCCAGTTTTTCAATACTTGAATTTTTGCTTAGGCTATTTTATGGAGATAGCATCGTCATAACTTATTTCGGTTGCATACGAATTGCGCCATCCAAACGAATCACTTCACCGTTTAAATAACCATTTTCAAAAATATGACCCACCAATTGCGCAAATTCTTCAGGCTTTGCCAAACGTGGTGGAAATGGCACCATTTGCCCTAAAGCATCTTGCACATGCTGTGGAAATGCTTTCAGCATCGGGGTTTCCATAATACCGGGGGCAATCGTCATCACCCGAATGGCTTCACGTGCCAATTCACGTGCCAAAGGCAGCGTCATCCCCACAATTGCACCTTTCGATGCAGAATACGCACTTTGTCCAATCTGCCCATCAAATGCTGCAACCGAAGCAGTATTCACAATCACGCCACGTTCTTCTTCATTGGCGGCTAAGTCATATTTCGCCATCAGTTGTGCCGCAAAACGGATCATATTAAAACTGCCCGTGACATTAATATTCAGCACTTTTTGGAACATTGCCAAATCATGCAAACCATCACGTCCCAAGACTTTGGCAGACGGTGCAATGCCTGCACAATTCACCAAACCATTTAACTGTCCGTATTTTTGCTCAATATGGTTAAAAAGCTGCTGTACTTGGTTTTCATCGGTCACGTCTACAGCTACGAACTCTGCATTTTCGCTCAATTGCTGTTGAAGCTGCTGCCCAAGTTCTTGATTCATATCAACCAAAATAACTTTTGCACCTTGCGCAACTAAATGTTGTGCAGTCGCAGCACCTAAACCCGATGCACCACCCGTGACCACACAGACTTTTCCTTGAATTTTCATTTTATTTTCCTTATAAATTTTCAGGTTGATACAACTTAAGAAACAGATTAATCACACTCAAGCTAGAGTACAATTTCCAAACCCTGCATCGACTATGATGTATTTGAACACTCAACTTGTAAATGGAATACCACGCCATCCCATGAATGCAACTCAGCTCACTTACAGCAAAGGTACAATTTCAATTGCTTTAGTCCATGAAGCTTTGCATACTGCACAGCAACGCGGTATGGATACGCATGCGATTTTGCAGACGGCGGGTATTCCTGCAGAGCTGTTACATTCCAACAAAGCGAGGGTGTCAATTCTGCAATATGGTCAATTGTGGATTGCACTGGCAGATGCCATGAACGATGAATTTTTTGGCATGGACAGCCATGCTATGCGTCGTGGCAGTTATCAACTCTTGTCTAAATGGGTGTACCAAGCAGAGCATTTAAAGGCCGCATTACAGGACATTTTAAATTTCTTTAATTTAATACTGGATGATTTTTCAGGTGAATTAAACGTAGATGGTGAATATGCAATCTTAACCATTCACGATAAAGATCAAGTGAAACCGATGTTTAGTTATGCCACTTTTTTAATGCTGATTCATGGCTTGATGTGCTGGCTGACAGGACAACGTATCGCTATTTTAAACATGCAACTCAAATGTGCTGCCCCGCAGGATGATGCTGATTATCGTGTCCGTTTCTGTGATGAAATTGAATATGCGTGTACAGCGCATAAGATTTATTTTGAGGCAAAACATCTTGATTTAAAAATCAAGCAGGATAAAAAAAGTTGGAAACGCTTTTTAAAACAAACACCTTTTAACCTTTTGGTGCGTTATAAAAACCCACATGCGCTGAGTCATAAAATCCGTAAACAATTAATGCGATTGCCGCCGAGTGAGTGGTTAGAACTGAACGAATTAACCCAACATTTCAATATGTCTGAAGCGACGTTCCAACGGCGTTTAAAGCAGGAAGGCACTAGCTATCAGCAATTAAAAAATGAAATCCGTCGAGATACGGCAATCGAATTGTTGAGCAAAACCCAACAATCACTTCAGGAAATTAGCGATCAATTAAATTTCCATGATCCTAGTGCTTTTCATCGTGCCTTTAAAAAATGGACAGGGGTCAATCCTGGGGCATATCGACAATATACTGAAAGCACATAACTGAACGCTCATAATTGCGTGACTTATCACCTACTACTCAGCCACTATCTTGTATATTTTACAAACAACTTAATTATAAAAGAAAACTCAAAGCTGTGATTTCAAGGTTTAGCAGTGAACTGGTCGTTCATCGGCACAGCATTGTCAAAGTATTAAATTTAGTTTACTTTTCAATCAATTTAAAGCATAAATTTTATGCAATTCGGCTGTCATACTCCCCCTGTAATATTAAATGTACGAGCATCTTTGGAGGTTTCCCCATGCTTAAGATGATGGATGTACTTGAACACAATCTAGTTCAAAATTTCTCTCACTCCCTCAACCAAGCTTCTGAACAATTAGATGAATTACTCAATCAAAGTATTCTAAATACCTCAGAAGAGCAGTTACGTAATGTCATGTCTGCGTTTTTCAAACGTGAAGATGCACTTGAAGCAGCGCAAGCCCTAGATATTTGCCAAGAAGATTTACAATCTTTGCAAACGGGTTTGGCTCTCAAAGATGAACACCTGTGCGATACCGCTAAAATTGTTGCGCTATGTTTGGCTTTAGAAACAGACAGTTTGGCACAAGTTGAAATTCCTGACTGTTTGCAAGATTACCCGATGTAAACTAAAACTTCGGGTATTCATTTGCTGAAAGTATTTAAAAAGTGATGTCTTCATGGCATCACTTTTTTATTGGCTGTTGCAATAATAAATAAGAAAAATTGACTTTAAGCCGCTTGCTGCTTTTTGAATCAAAAGCTAGCTATCATCTTGCCAAGCGTTGTTTGTCTATGAAACACTAAGGACAGCCTCAAGGATGCATCAAGATGATTATTCGCAATAAAAACAACAGTTTTACCCTACTGTTTGCATGGTATGGGACAATTTTACCCACGGTCTTACCTGCACTTGCAATTGTGGTCTTCCTTTCTACGGTCTTAGTGTATTTGTCTTCTCACCACTTTTTTCAAGTGCCGAGCGTACCAGCCATTGGCTTTACCATTTTCGGTATTATTTTGTCTATTTTCCTCAGCTTTAGAAATAACGCCAGTTATGAACGTTGGTGGGAAGGTCGAAAATTGTGGGGGACGTTAATTGCAACATCACGGCATATTTCACGTGACTCATACGTACTGCCAGATCAACAGCGTCGGGTCTTGATGTATCGGGTCATGTTGTTTAGTAATTTATTGCGTAACCGTTTACGCAATCAAAACCAACCTATCGATTTTTATCAAAACAAAGTCAACCTCACATCTGCAGATTATGAAGCATTATTTCCGCATATTAATGCCGCACAGTTTATTTTAGAAAGCATTCAAAAAGAGTTAGTCAGCGCACTGAAAACAGGTGAAATTTCCGATATTATTTATCAAGGCTTGAATCAACATATTGTTGAATTGGGTAATGTGCAAGCAGGTTGCGATCGAATTCTCAGCACACCCTTGCCTTTTTCTTATTCAGTCTTGTTGCACCGCACTGTGTATTGCTTCTGCTTTATTCTGCCTTTTAGTTTAGAAGCAAGTTTAGGAATCTGGACACCAATTTTGGTGGGTTTAATTGCCTATTTATTCTTAGGTTTAGATGCTCTCAGCGAACAACTTGAAGAACCTTTTGGCCTGCAAGACAATGATTTACCGCTCAACTCCATGGTGCGATTAATTGAACGGGAAATGCTGAGTTCACTTGGCGAAGAACTGCCACCTGCAATTTTGGCAGTGAAAGGCAACCTAAGCTGACATCAGTTGAGTTGAGGCTCATAAATTGGCCTTGCACTTAAACTTTGCTAATCATTCGTCTATGTTTGCAAGCTGATAAATAGATCTCACAAGATTTTTAACTGACGCAGATTCAAATCTCAAGTGCAACACATTTGTAGTTAGTTGAAAAAGTTAGGTGTATTCATAGAATCATTAGACTTTTTCAAACCGCAATTGGAAAGCACACAATGAAGAAATACACCCAACTTTCTCAAGATGAAAGATACGAAATTTATGCTACTTTGAAAAGTAAAAGTTCAATCGCTACCCTTGCTCGGGAGTTAGGACGTTCACGATCAACCATCTACCGTGAAT